>CAJNCO010000004.1:0-104711 GCA_905221305.1 bacterium | reverse complement strand
TTATCAAAATTATTCAAATAAGATTGTAACAATTGCTTCATACCATTTCTCCTGCCGATAACTATTTATTATCACTATACAAAGCATCCAAATAAGTTTATAATAGCATGATTATTGATAAAGGGGTTATTCATGGATTATAAACTTATTTCTACTTTCTTAGACTACTGCGAAACTCATAGACGCTTGAGTTCACATACGATTCGAGCTTACAAAAATGATCTTTTGCAATTTTACAATTCAAATTACAGCAGTGTGGAAACCTATGTTGAACATTTGACGAAATCCAATATTAAATCTAATACATTACGTCGCAAAATTGCTAGTTTGAAGGTGTTTTACAGCTACTTAAAATATCATAATTTAGTTGATGAAAATCCTTTTAATCAATTACGTTTTCAATTTAGAACGGAAAAAATATTACCTAAAACAATTCCTTATGATATTTTGAAAAGTATTTTTTCACATCTAGAACAGAAAGTTGCCTATTCAAAAACTAAATATCAAAAACAAAAAGCTGAAAGAAATTTGCTAATCATTTCCCTATTGATTTCAACTGGTATTAGGGTTTCCGAACTTTGTCATATTCATCTCAAAAATATTAATCTTTCAAATAGGACTGTCCATATTATGGGAAAAGGTAAGAAAGAACGTATCCTATTTTTAGGAGATCAAATAACATTTAGCTTACTAGAAACATATATAAATAACTACTGTTTTCAATCCAGTGACTACCTATTCCCTGGAAAATATTCTATCAAACCATTGTCAGAGCAAAGTGTACGTTTAATTCTAAATACCCTTGTTAAACAACATAACTTAACTACACCTATTACTCCCCATATGTTTAGACATAGTTTCGCAACAATGCTTCTAGATAGTGATGTAGATATTCGATACATTCAACAAATTCTTGGACATAGTTCTATCTCAGTCACACAAATCTATACTCATGTATCTCAGTCAAAGCAAAAAGAAATTCTAACTCTGTATAATCCCATCGCTTCGATTCATTCACAGTCAAAAAAATAGGGCTACCTTCATGGAGGTAGCCCTATCCTGAATAATTAAGTCCAGTATCGTCACGAGCTTCGCCGTTATAGGCAAAGGGCTGACCTGTTGTATCTGTGCTTGTCTTGCTTGCCCCATAGAGATGATAGCGACTGGATGCGACGGCTTGTCCATCCTTGGTCAGGCCTGTCACAGAGCCTGACTGGTTGGGCAAGTAGTTGTAGCTGTCACCTGTTTGGTTGTTAAGGTAGCTAGCTTTTCTGAGTTCTTCTCAGAAGCGATGTTAGGATCAGTATAGTTAGCTATAAGTGAACTTTATATTGCACCATAAGTAAAATCTCCTGAAGAAATTCTTCAAGAGATTTTTTTAATGTTAATTAATAGTCGATAATATCCATATTCAATGGAATAATATTTAATCTATTTCAGATTTTCCAAATAAATCTTTAGTAATTAAGGACAATCCCCCAAAACCTATAAAACCTGTATTCCTATCGTCAAAGTAACCTTCACGAAATAAAACAATTCCACCACTACTAACCACATTCTCAATATACTCGCTATTTTCAGTTATTGTCTTTGAAAAACCTGACTGTAAAAAAGTTGTAACTTTAAGTCCCTCTGGCAACAATAATAAATGAGCTGTTAGTTTTGCTAACAAGATTGAAACAATGTCTGAAACAGACCCTCTATCTAATATTTGAATTCCACCAAAAAATTTCACTTTATCATTCTTCGTGAGCATAATCTCTTCGGAATAAATTGCATTTCTAACCTCTAGCCGTTGCTTTTTTAGCAATTTCCATAGTTTATAATATTGGATTATTCTAGTATTATCATTAAAGCAATCATCCCCTAATACTAAGTATAGATTAAAATTATTTTTAGTTGAATAATTATATAATTGCGAAATCAAATACTCTAAATACTCTCCCCTTCTTCTATAATCACCAATTATCTCCCAACGTACTGCATTTATCTTTTGATTTGTCATCAAATCAAAAGGTAAAGTTTTTCCATCAATTTCTTTACTAATAATCATAGTGATTCCCTTCCATATCATTAAAGTGAGGTCCTCTGTTCTGAGATGGGTCATCCAGATAAATATGTCCTCCAACATCATCTCTGATAGTTATAGTATTCTTTCTACCATTTTGAATCTGATCAAATTCATAAGTTCTACCTGGCTGTCTACGACCTCTTCTATCAAAATTCGGTTCTACCCTGTCAGGACTTTGACTAGTGGGAATCCCACTATGTCTTTTTGCTTCATTAAAAGCACCTTTTCTTCCAGCCCCTTCTGGTGATAAGTTAGGTGGTCGTGTACCTGTAGCCCAGTTTCTATTTCCTTGAACAATATCAGAAGACTTAGCCTCAGGCTTCTTCGCAAACATTTGGAGATTATCTACTGTCATAGGTAGACGTCCACCTGTAGTAGGCTTCGTCGTCACCACATCAGCCTTAGGAGCCTTCTTAGGAGATACACTACCTGCTCCATTAGTAAAGGTGTTAAAGGCAAAGTTCATGGCGACTGTTTGACCAGTAATCTTATTTCCTGTGGCCAAATCAATACCTGTGTCAATCGCTGTCTCAACCGCAGATTCCACTCCAATCTTGGCAACTTGTCGAACTGCTTGATTGCCAATATTTTGAGTCACATTGGTTGCTAGACTAGCTCCTGCTCCCATCAATTGGCCGCCAATAAGACCTGAGATAGCACCTGTTCCTGCTCCTTTAGCGATCGAACCAACCAATTCCCAACCACGTTGGCCAGAACTATAGGCATCATATCCTGAGATGATTGCTCCAGAGGCTGCACCACCGATAGCCATCGCTATAGGTGCTCCAAGACCTCCAGTCGCTACGGTAAGAGCAATACCGACACCGATAGCTCCCGCAGTTACGGCAACCTTCTTCCAGTCGACATTTTTCACGAAATCAACGACTTGATTCTTGACTCGTTCAGCTGTTGTACAGACATGTTTTAAGGTATTCTGCAAAGCTGTCCCCCAGTTTCGGAGGAGATTCATGCCTTCTCGGATGGTTGGGGAAGAGCTCAAGCCTGTTGCCAGCGCATAGGCAGACCGAACCACTTGTTGTCGCTTAGCCTCTATCTGTGCTGCCGCTTGCTGGTATTTCTGTTGTACATAGTCACTGGCACTATTGTAGGCTGTTTGAACCTTATTCCACTGTCTGCCAACCCAATTCGATGCGCGATTGAATTGGGTGCTGACCCAGTTAGTCGCGTGGTTGAAGGCACTCTTGGTCGCATTCCAAGCCTTGGAGGCGAAACTCTTCACACCATTCCAGGTGTTTGAGGCCACTCTTTTCACCGTATTCCAGGTATTAGAGGCGACTCGTTTAACACCATTCCAAGCATTAGAGGCTGTCTTTTTAACATAATTCCAGCCTTTTTTGATACTGTTCCAGAAGTGTCCACTTGGGTCGGTATAGTTGACGGGGTTGTTCTGCACATAGCTATAGCGGTTCTGGCTGAGAGGATCTGTGTCCTCCCCTGGGTAGCTATCCTCGGTTAAGAAAGTACCTCCCTGACTATCATAATATCTTGCGCGTAAATAGTCAAGTCCAGTATCGTCACGAGCTTCGCCGTTATAGGCAAAGGGATTGCCTGTTGTGTCTGTGCTTGTCTTTCTTGCCCCATAGAGGTTATAGCGACTGGATGCGACGGCTTGTCCATCTGACGGAGTTCAGTGAGCCAAAATATATTTTCATAGCAAAACACCCCAAAGAATTAGATTTTATATCTAACTTTTGGGGTGTAGTTCAGTTTCTACCAATATTCCTTCAAAAAATATAACCAGATGAAATTTGATATATCTTTGATAACCTCTATATAATTAGTTTCGACTCTACTCCTAATCATTTTTTATTATATAGACTTGAAAACTCTTTGCAACTCCTCCTACTACATATTTTTTAGCATCATTTTCCCACCACGGCAATACGTCTTCTTTCAGAATTTCTAAAAATAGCTCCTTCGAAACAAGATCATCCGCTAAGAAAGAATTATAATTATCAAATACAAAAGCATATTTATCTACTTTCAACCAAGATAGATCAGTTAACCAATCTATAATTGAGCTCCAATTTTCCGAATCAGGAAGATCCATAGTTTCCTTAAGAAAACGAAATAATTCATTCTTATTGCGAATTTTCTTCCCGTCGAATAGAATTACAAAATCTTCAGAAGATAGTATTTCGTCAATATTTTGTTTTAGTATATAGTGAATTTTATTTTTTATCATTTTTTTCTAATCTACTTTATTTGTTTAAACGTTTTATAATGGTCATCTGTGTAGTAAATACTTCCGTCACTTCCTCTTACAAATCTTTCTCCATCTCTTCCTTTAGATGGTAATTTATTATTGACATCAAATTCTTTATAAGTGATTGGTGAATCATGCTTATCAATATTTGGCAATGAATTATCAGCATTTCTAAATTTTTTTCCTGCCGCAGTTCCCTCTGTCTGCCCTTTGAAATTACCTTCCCATTTTATATCGGAATATTTTTTATATGAATTTTGGACATTAGCCGGTAAATCTGAGTAGTTTATTTTAGGAATACTATCTTTGACTTTATCCGCCACACGAGTAGCATCTGATGCCTTGTCCACCGCCTTTGCAGCTTTCGAAGCATCATTAGCTTTATCAGCTGCCTTCGTGGCTTTCGAAGCATCATTGACTGCATCTACTGCATCAAGTGCTTTCTCAAGTTTCCTTAATTTGCCAGCCTTAGCTATAGGAAAGAAATTACTTGCAATATCAACAGCTAATTCTGCACCTGCCGCCAAACGATTTGCGTCTTCGCCCGTTAGTGGATCTTTCCCTGTAACCAAACGTTCTCCATTATTCCAGCCTATAAATTCAGCTGCTATAGTTGGAAGTTTAGCTTTATTTTCTTGGTTAAACTTCGCAAATTTTACATTAGATGCATAGGCATTTTCCTCAGGAGTCATTGGAGGAGCCTGTAGATACTCCTCTAATGTCATCCTATCAATTCGTTCTTTCTGATCCAATCTGAGTCCATGTCTTGCCGCATCTTCATACTTTCTAAAATCTGCGACAGATGGGACTTTAGTTTCTCCCTTATCGGAGGCACCGATTGTTTTTGGATTACATACATGTTTCAATGTATTCTGTAAAGCCGTATTCCAGTTACGATACAGATTGAGACCTTCTCGGATGGTTGGGGAAGAGCTCAAGCCTGTGGCTAGGGCATAGGCAGACCGAACCACTTGTTGGCGTTTGGCCTCTATCTGAGCTACTGCTTGCTGGTATTTCGTTTGAACATAATCGACTGCACTATTGTAGGCCGTTTGAACCTTATTCCACTGTCTGCCAACCCAATTCGATACACGGTTAAATTGGGTGCTGACCCAGTTAACACCTCTATTAATTTGTCTACCAACCCAGTTAACACCTCTACTAATTTGTCTACCAACCCAATTAGCACCTCTACTAATCTGTCTGCCAACCCAATTAACGCCTCTACTAATTTGTTTGCCAGCCCAATTAAGACCTGACTTAACATAGTTCCAGCCTTTTTTGATACTGTTCCAGAAGTGCCCACTCGGGTCGGTATAGTTGACAGGGTTGTTCTGCACATAGCTGTAACGGTTCTGGCTAAGAGGATCTGTGTCCTCACCTGGGTAGCTATCTTCTGTTAAGAAAGTACCTCCCTGACTATCATAATACCTTGCGCGTAAATAGTCAAGTCCGGTATCGTCACGAGCTTCACCGTTATAGGCAAAGGGCTGACCTGTCGTGTCTGTGCTTGTCTTTCTTTCTCCATAGAGGTTATAACTCGTTGATGCGACGGCTTGTCCATCCTTGGTCAAGCCTGTCACAGAGCCTGACTGGTTGGTCAAGTAGTTGTAGCTGTCACCTGTTTGGTTGTTGAGGTAGCTGGTTCGACCCTTGCCATAGCTATAGGTCTCACGAGCCTTGCCATCATGGTCATAGGTTTCGAGGACTTCTGTATGTTCACGATTGACATCGTTGACATAGTTGCGTTCCTCGTAGTAGTTGTAGGTGTCCTCTCGTGTGGTATAAGGGATCAGGACATCCTGAACCTGACTGGCATAGGTCACTTCTTCCTGACCCGGTAAGTTCCCGAGTTCTGGTGGATTGACGACGATTCCTTCCTTGGTCGCTCGGTCCTTAGCCACTTTCTGGTGGTAGGCTGTCGACACATCGTCAAAGATGCTGTGCCAGATGCTTCCTATCGTTTGCGGTAATGTAGATAGAGCTTGGAGGACATTCTGGCTAAAGCCATACCAGAAGAGGGAGTGTTGGTCCCCACTTGGGGCTGTGTATGGTGACTTACGACCTGACTTGCTATCCTTTGGCTTGCGTTGGAAGAGCTGATAGATGTTCTTGCCTTCCTTACGACTAGCAGTGAAGACGCGATTGTCATCCCCATCGTAAAGCGCAGCCATGAGAAGGCCCTTCTTGTCCTTGATCGCAAGCAAGCGATTCTCTGTATCGTAGATGTAGTCTAGCTTCTCTGAGTTCTTCTCAGAAGCGATGCGATTGCCATTCTTGTCGTAGGTATAGGTGATGGTACCATCTGGCCCTTCCAGTTTGGTCAAGCGGTTATGATCATCGTAGGTAAAGCGTGTCTGACTCTCCTTGCCATCAACTGTCTCGGTGCTGGTCAGTTTATTGCCCGCTAGGTCATAGGTGTAGGAGAGTTTGGAGAGTTCCTTACCAGCTCCATCCGATACGGTCATGTTTTCCACTTGACCCAGAGTATCGTAGGTATAGGTATGGACTAGGGTTTCGCCATCCTGCTTGATGATTTCTTTGGCGATATAGCCTCCATCGTCATACTCATAGTCATAGCTGGAGATGAGCTTATCCAGCTTGTCCATGTGACGGAGTTCAGTGAGGCGGTGAGCCTTGTCATAGGTCAAGAAGCTCTTGGTTCCATCTCCTCGAACAACTTCCGTCAGATCCCCTGCTGGGTTATAGCTATAGCTGGTCTTTTGTCCCTTAACATCTGTCACGGAAGTCAGACGATCCAGTTCATCGTAAGTGTAGGAAACTGTGCTACCATCTGGGTAAATCATCTTCGAGATATTGCCATAAGCATCATACTCGTACTGGATCAGGCTACCATCTCCCTGACGAACACCCGTGATCTCTCCTTCTTCGTTAGTCGCGTACTGACTAGTTCCTGTCAGGTCACTCATAGACACCCGACGGCCATCCGCATCATAGGTATAGAGGACTTGACCCTCTTGCTTTTCAGAGTACTCCACCTTGAGCAGTTGATCCAGCTTGTTGTAGTCATAGCTGATGGTTTTCCCATCGGACTTGGTTACTTTTTCGAGCTGGTTATTGACATTGTAGGTATAGGTCTCCTTGTCTCCGAGACTGGTCATGCGCTCCACTAGATTGGACAGCTGGTCATAGCTGTAGCTTGTGACCTTGCCATTTCCATTCGTGACCGAAGTGACATTGCCCACACTGTCGTAGGTATAGCTAGAGGTAGAAGCCTTTTCTCCACTTCCTTGTGTCGCTGTAAGCAACTGATCCTTTAGGTCATAGGTGTAGGTCTTGACGCGCTTGCTTCCAGATGTGACACTGGTGAGGTTGCCATTGGCATCATAGGTCATGCTTGCGACGCCACCAGCTTCATCTGTGATCTTCGTGAGATGATTGTCGTGGTCATAGCCATACTTAGTCCACTGGCCTGCCGCATCGCTTTCTGAGGTGAGGCGATTGAGGCTATCATAGGTTCTCTTGGTTACCTGACCAAGAGGATTCGTCTCCTCAAGGAGATTGCCGTTCGGGTCATAGGTATAGGTCGTTTCGCGCTTACCATTGATGGTTCGTTTGGTCACCTGACCGACAGGGTCATAGCTTGATTCCACCGTTCGACCAGTTGGCGTTTTGATCGTTTTTAGTTGATCGAGGGTCGTATAGTCAAAGGTGGTTGTAGCACCGGATGGCTTGGTCAGTTTGGCTAGATTCCCCGCTTCATCGTAGCTATACTTGGTTTCAAGGTCAAGGGCGTTCTTAGCCGTTAAGAGACGGCCAACCTTGTCATAGCTATAGTGATTGCTTCGATCGGATTGATCTGTCTCCTGTACCAAGTTTCCAGATACATCATAGCTATAGGTTTTTGATAGTCCCTGTGGACCTGTTTGCTTGGTGAGACGGCCCAAGGCGTCATAGGCGTAGGTGTAAGCCGCCTCATTTGGCAGAGTGCGTTTGGTCACACGACCATAAAGGTCATTGACATAGTTGGTGCTATGACCGTTGGCATCTGTTTCTTTTGCCAAGCTACCTGTAGCATCATAGGCGTACTGAGTCACTCCACCTGTTGGACGTTTCTTACTGCTGACACGGTTCATACTGTCATAGCTGTAGGTCGTTGTATGTCCTTCGCCACTGGTTTCGCTCAAGCGATTTCCCAAAGCATCATAGCTGAAACTTTGCTTGCTTCCTGTCGGAGCTACTGTTTCGATGATTCGTCCTAATGGGTCATACTTAAAGGCTGTCGCTTGACCATTTGGATCCGTATAGAGTACCAATTTCTTATTGGCATCATAGCCATAGCTACTTGAATGGCCATTGGCATCGGTCATTTTAGAAAGGTTGCCAAGGACATCATATTCGTAAGTAGAGGTATTGCCATCAGCATCCGACTCTGTCACCACTCGGTTGAGGGCATCGTAGCTATACTTGGTTTCACGTTTTAAATGATCGACGGTCTTGAGTAGATTGCCATTTTGATCATAGTGATAGGTCTTGGTCTTACCTTCTTGGTCAGTTGAACTTGCGACATTGCCCATGACATCATAGGTGAAGGTTTCACTGGTCTTATCTGCGTAGACCACCTTAGTCAGTTGATTGTCGCTATTATAGCTGTATTGGGTAACCTCACCCAAGCTGTTTGTTAAAGTGAGGCGATTTCCTGCCTTATCGTAGGTGTAGGTCTCATTGAGATCCTGATTATCTTTTTTCTTCACTACACGATTGGCGGCATCATAGCTGTACTCTGTTACCAAACCGCTAGAATGCGTCTGTTTGATGAGACGATCAAGGGCATCGTATTCTTGCTTTACGGTGGTTCCGTCTGGAAGAGTCACTTCCTCCAGTTGAGCCGTTGAGGTATAGGTCATCTTAGTGACATTGCCATTGGCATCGGTGACCTGAATCGGATAGCCTAGTTCATTATAGCTATACTGAGTCTTGCCACCCAAGGCATCTGTCAACTCTGTTAACTGTTCCATCTGGTTGTAGGCCATCGTAGTTTTATTGCCTAAACCATCTGTAATACTGGAAACTTGATTTTGACCTGTATAAGTCGTACTAGCAGTATAGCCTGCCGAATCTGTTAGGCTATTTTGATTGCCATTGGCATCATAGGTCATGCTGGTGCGGTGACCCAAGGCATTGGTCGTTGCTATCAGGCGCCCTGCCTTGCTGTATTCATAAGTCGTTTCTTTTCCAAGGGCATCTGTCATGGACAGGATATTCCCCATCGCATCCAACACATAGGAAACACTGCTACCATCTGGGTAGGTCATACCTGTCACATTTCCTGCTGCATCATAGGTATAGCTAGTAGTCTTTTTCCCTTTGGTTTCACTGAGTTTATTACCAACACTGTCATAGGTGTAGGTCACTGTTTGCCCTGCTTCATCTGTGTAAGATAGCACACGACCCATGATATCATAAGTAGTCTCTGCCTTTGTGCCGATTGGGTAAGAGACTGAGGTTAACTTGCCTGCAGCGTCATAAGTGTTTTGAGTAACTTGCCCCAGAGCATCTGTGATAGTTTTAACGGCATTGTTTCTATCATCATAAGTCAAGCTACTGCTATTGCCTGCTTCATTGGTTCGAGTGACAATTCGACCCAGTGTATCTCGAGTAACGGTTGTCGTTTGGCCTGAAGCATTGGTTTCTGTTAGGAAACGACCCTTGCTATCATAGGTATAGCTTGTGGTGCGACCTTCTGCATCGGTAACGGAAAGCTGATTCCCAACACCATCATAAGTGTAGCTATAGTTCCCTCCTTCTCCATTCGAAGCACCGATTTTACGACCGAAACCATCATAGGTGAAGGTTGTCGTGTTACCATTTACTTCTGTCACAGCTGTCACTTGACCTGCCTTGTCAAAAGTATGACTCGTCCCAACACCATCAGCATCTTTTTCGCTCAGCTTGCGACCTTCTGCATCATAGGTAAAGGTCTTTGCCCCACCGAGAGGATTCGTAATGCTAGTGACTTGATTGTGTGCATTGTAGGTAAAGGTTGATACGCCTCCCAAAGGATTGGTAATGCTTACCAGATTCGCACCTTGATAGGCAAAGGAAGTTGTGTGACCAGCCGCATCTGTCGTAGATAAGATGCGCCCTTGCTGATCTACAGTATAGGCAATCTTAGACCCATCTGGCAATGTCGTCTGAATTAGATTGCCATTGGCATCATAGCTATGAGCTGTTGATGCACCACTAAAGTCAGTGAGAGACAGAAGATGGTTCTTCTCATCATAGCTAGAAGTTTTTACTGCACCGTCAAAACGCGTTTCTGTCAAGATATTACCATTGCTGTCATAGGTGTAGCGAGTTGTTTGCCCTGCTTCATTCGTCACGCTTGACAGACGGTTGTTGTCATCATACGTTTTTGAGACACTAGTTCCATCGGCATAGCGAATGCCCGTTGTACGATATTGCTCATCGTAAGTATATACGGTTTGATTGCCATTTCCATCAGTAGTGATAGTCTGACCTTCACTATAAGAGAGAGTTGAAACAGCGCCTGCACCATCTGTTTGCTTGGTAACACGATTTTCCTCATCGTACTCGTTTTGGATAACCTTGGTGCCATTTCCATCGTACCAGGCTGTCATACGTCCCTTATCGTCATATTCATAACGAGTAGGAACTCCCGTCGCATCCGTATAGGTAATCAAATGACCATTCGTGTCGTATTCATAGGTCAAAGTCGAGCCATTTGGGATTTGAATCGCACCAATATAGCCCTCTGAGTTATAGGTGATACTATAAATCAAGCCTGTAGGGGATGTAATCTTGGTTAGCTGGTAATTTTCATTATAATCAAAGCTTGTTTTGTTACCTTTTTCATCCGTCTGACTCGTTAAGAGGCCATGATAGTTAAAGATTTTCTCTTGATGATTGTGATCAACAATTCGGTATTCCTTAACATCATAGTCCTCTTTTTCGTCTCCGCCAAAGTCACCCTTCTTCGTTTCAACTTTTTTTACTTCGAGAGTGAGGTCATAACCGCTTGGAGCACGATAGTTATCACCATCCTTCGTAAACTTAAGAATCGAACCATCTGTACGAGTATAGTAAAGATTTTGGCCTTCATCGCTCGATAACTGTTCATTAAAGGCAAATGACCAACCACGACCAAAGAGACTATTGATGCCTGCTGCTTTAGAGTTATAGGCACGAGTAATTTCAAACTTCCCATCAACATCGGTGATAGAAACATCTGTTCGATCTAGGTAGAAATTCCCCGTGTTCAGATTGATAGGTTCAAATCCAAACTCACAGTGAAGACCGCGTCCCATTAAAAGTCTGTCTATTTCTGCCTTGGTATTAGATGTCAAGGCTGGTGGATTATAAGGTTTATCAGCATTCTTTCTTGGATTGCGAATAAAAAGGGTATTATTTTTTACAACCATCATATCTTGGATACGATTATCGTAAGCAAGTTGATTCAGTGGTACTCCATAGTAAACCGCAATCTTTGGAAGGGTATCAAACTGGGTAACTTTGTAAATCAAAAAAGTATCACTTGATTTTTTACCGCTGGTCTGACCATCCTTTTTACTCTCTGCATCAATCGTATAAACCTTGTTTAGTTCAGGTTCTGTGAAAGGCACCTGAGTCTGCCAGTTTGAGAGCTTGTCTTTATATTTAGTTGTTCCTTTTTCAAAGGCTGCATCAAAGGAACTACTATCAGGGTATTTGTAAGAAAAACTTGCAGAACTTTGCCCCTTGTAGCCTTTAGCAGTGTCACTAAGGTTATAATCAACCTGAGCACCTGGTGTTGTCAGACCATCCGCAAAGACTCCCTGAAATTGCAGTTTCCCTTTCTTATCTGTCTTCACCATGGTCCGAAGATTGATGGTAGTGTTCCCAATTGGATAATTGACATCAACCGGATTTGGAACAGACCAATTAATCGTCAAACTCGGAGCCTTGTCTGGGGTAAACCCAATCTGTCCTGCATTATCTGCAGTAGCTTCAGTTGTATAGAAGGCACCACCATCTGAACCTTCGTCGGTTGCAGCTACAACTAGACCATAGTTTGGTTCCAAACCTTGAACCCATGCATTTACAGTCTCACGGATATCAAAGTTATGCATCCCAATCTTCTTACCACTGGTCGCATTCTTTCCTGCGATTTCCATATCAAGACCCACAGAAGTATCCCATGTGAGGGTATTAATATCAAAATCTTGTTTCAAGCGATAAGCCGCAAACTGGGTTGATTGAGAATCTGGAGCAGTATATTCATAGATATTTAAACTCGCACTATCTATACGCGCTTCCTTAGGAATACTCTTTTGAAAATCGTAGTTAATCTTAAAGTACATCCTTGCGCGACCGATATCACGAACACCTGGAATACCAGCCATCCCCATCATCTCAGCTGTCATATACCCAACATATCCATAGGCATATCCTTGGTACTGCCCATGTACAGATGAAGTCACAACATCAAGAATTTTTTCTCTTGGAACCGTTACAGTCGGGTCGATCCGAACAGGATACTTACGGTCTGAAGCAGACAGCCACTCTTTACTAGCTGTGACGGTAACTTCATGTCGCCCATTCCCTTTTTTCAAGCCAAGGGTTATGACATTACTAGTAGCACCGGCACTATCCACCATCATTGGGGCAGTTAGTACAAAGAGGAGCTTCGTTTTGCCCTTTTCACGAACAAGGATTTGATTGTCTTTCAAAGAAACATCATACTTAGATGCATCTAAACCATAAGTAAAAGAGTTCTTCCCACCCCACTCTGCTAAGATAATCTCTTCTTTGACCCCATTAGATTGTACCGTATATTGCACATCTGTTTTGCCATCAACGTTATTGTATAAGATGGCATTCTTTTCGACAGTTGCCTGATCATACGTTTTATCAAGCGGATACAGGGAAATTTTGTCATCCTTGTGTGTAATATCAATAGGGGTTTCTTCTTTGACTTCGCTCGGAAGAACTACGCCTACTGGAGATTCTTTAGGTAGATAATAGTGTTTCCCATTGGCATGATAAGAATAGAGAGATAAGTCAACAGGAACTTCTACCCCTTCTTGATCAATATAGGTTTTAATATCACTTCCAATATGCGTCACAAAGTGAGTTTCATCCACTCGAAACAGTTGTTCTTGCCCACTAACCGCTACTGGTTCTCCATATTGTTTCTTTAGTTCTGCCTCTGCCTTACTCTCTTCGTTGACCACCTTTGGTTGTTGTAGGGCATCTCCACCATCTTTTGCTGGTTTTGAGGCGTCAGCACTCGTCGAATGTTCCGTATTCGCATTCTCAGAACCTACAGTCTGGCTACTCGCCTCTGTAACAGCTTTTTTATAAGCGGCCTCCGCCTGACCTTGTTTGATTGCATGGCTTATTTCTTCTGCATAAATAAGCGGGGTGTTAGAAATAAATAAACTCAGCAATAATAACCACTGTATGGTCTTACGAAGTCTTTTCATCATCATTCTCCTTTGTAAGATAAATAAAATAATAAAGTGTAAAAATTAAAATAAGAGCATCACCGATGGATAAAACGAAAGAACCTAGTATTGGGAACCAAACAGCGATAGCTAAACAAAAGGCAACAAGAAGCATGGATACCAGAACAGGTAGTCGCAATTGATCTACCCTACTTTTAATTGGTAAAGCTTTGTAAATACTAACCAGACTATAGGATAAGATTACTTTAAGAAAAGTTTGTATAATGCTAGTAAAAGCCCAGATCGCAATCTTGACATGATCATACTCCAAACTCGTATTATCGTATAAAATTTGACCCAAGCCTCCGATGAGGATGCCACATAAAATCGCACTAAACAAGTAAATCAGAATAGTGTGATTTAAACGTTTATCTGATCGATACTGCTTATAAAACCAGATCGCTATTGGAAAAATAAGAACTGTTCCTATCATTAAAAATAGTAGGCTGAGTAAGGTCAGAATGAGTGATAAACCTTCCTCAACTACCACAGGGGAAATCGCACCTGTAAATAGAAGGCGTTGCCCCACTCCTAAAAACAGTAAACCAGTAGCTAGTCTCCAAAACCTTGAGAGTCTTAATATTTTCATTATTTACTTGTCCTTTCTTTGACACTTTTTAAACGAGCAGTAACCACAAATCGTTGATCATTTCCAGCAACATCACAGGTTGACAAGATTAAAAATCGATCTTTTTGAGGGTCAGTAACTATCTGGCGATAGAATCCCCCATAGTCTGACGTTCTTATCTGTAATGTATCTAAATAATATCGGAGACCTTCTCGACTTCCTAATTTAAATGTATGAAAAAGATGATCATCTGTATAAGAATGGGCTGCCAGCACCTCATATTCAAAATGTTGAGTCAACGTGTCAATTTTGATGCTCTCATGCTCGTTAAAAAAAGCTGGTTTCGCAAAATAATCTAAAGACCCGAACATAGAATCATCTAGCATAGCATGACCATAAATAATAGTGACAGGATCTTCAAATGTTTTTTTGTTAACCAGCTCTGTGAATATGGCTCCATAATAGGTCTCTTCACCATCTATATCGTGAGATAGGTAATAGGTATCATCCCTTGAATGTTGAGCAACTGGATAGTCAATTCGAGTCCCTTCGACTGTTAGCCAAGCAAAGACATCTGGATTCTGATGAAACCTCGTCTCTATTGCATTTTGAGAATGCTTCTCTACAGCTTTCTGTTCGAATCCATCCAAGATTTTTAGACCTAAAAATAAAACTGCAACCATTGCAATTAATGATAAACTAAACCTTAAAATTTTCATGTAATCGCTCCCATACTATCATTATATCAGACCCCTATAACCCTTGTAAATACACTATCCCTTTAAATTATACTTTTATTAAAATATTTTGATAATCATATACATGTATACCGCTTCATTACCTGTTTGATTGCTACTTTTTAACAGAAAAGAGGAGCCCTCTCCAAATAAGAATGGGCTCCTCTTTTAATGACTGTTTGAGCTGACTCTAATTTTTTCCTAAACTCTCTTGTGATAGAAGACTCCTTGAACCTGTAAAGCTCCAATTCTTACATTTTCTATAGAAAAATCGAGTTCTAAAATCCTTTTTAATTGAGAAGAATCCCTAGATGTTTCCTGGTCTAGATAGTCACAATGTGCAATTCTTTTCCCTTATTTCGCTCCATATTTATATGATTCCATGAAGTCTTTCGTAATGATAGATTTCATAAATAGAAATGTGATTCCAATGGCTGTCGGAGAGATTGCATATCGTATTCTTAGGTGTGAATTTTACCCTAAAAATACACAAATTGATCTAGATTCTTCCGAAAAGTTTACACCCTTTAAACTGTTATTGTTTTATCCATTATTCACAATTCTTTATCTTACTCCTGGTCAACAATTGTATAATCTTCGCTTTGCAGTAATTCCAAGACTTTTTTTACAAATTGCATTGACAGCAATCCCTCAATCTTAGAGCCATGAGTTTTAAAATTTTCGTCGATTTCTTGAATTCCTAAATTAGTTTTCTTTTCAGTAATTTTCTCAGAAATGGGTGAATGAAAACTATATTCTCCAATTTCATAATATAAGAAATATAGATATTTTTTTGTTCCTAGATGATAATCAAAAAACTCGACCTCCATATCTTTATCGTAATCATAGAAACTATTTTTCCAAATAATATCATTAGTTTTTTCTTTCAACAATTCCTCATAGTTTTTTTCATAACTATGCACTCGTTTTTTCTCTTCACCAATGAATTGTTTGTGGATCAGAATCGGGGTAAATACTTTCAAAAATTCTTCTTTTAGTTGATAGTATTTACCCATTTCCTCTTCCGCTTTTTCAATATTACTCTCCAAATGCTGATGGAACCTTCCATTTTTGTATTCTTTAATTTTATCACGATAATTTTTAGCTCGTTTATTCACAGAATATATACATTCTGCAATAATTTCATTTGTAATTTTTTTCTCATTGATCAATTCTTTACATAGCTTTGGAGTTTTCATTTCATTATCCCTTTCGACCTTTCTCTTACTATCAGATATTTAAAAAATAATTCACTTGTTTTATTGAAACGTCTAGTTATCGTTTTTTCAATAACTAGACGTTTCAATTTTATTCATAATCTCTTAATTTACCCGTTTTGTACTGTTCAACCAATTCCCAAAGATTATGAGTAGTTAAATCTGGTACAAACGTATACCATTTATTGGCCACGAATAACTCAACTAACATATCAATTGCATATTTGAAATTTAAAATCTCATCCATTTCTGTAATACTATAATGCAGTTTATCATGGCAAGAGTGATAAATAATCAGATTCAACCTATCATCAATGAAATCAAACTCTAGTTCTTCTCCTTCGCGAAATAATGTTAGATAAAAATTATATTCATCACGACAAAAATTAACAGTAACATCAAAATCTGCACCTGTTTCAATTTCGATATTTACAGTCTCTAAAATTTTTTTACATAGATACTCTTTATAAATGTTCATATTTTTTCTCCTTTTGTTGTTTATTAAGTTTAAAAATATAATGAAAGATGCCAATGTCTGGGGGATCAAGTTCATATACTAGGCCTGTAATAAAAAAAAACATATGCTCATACATATGTAACCTCCTTTTTTTCTCTCTATATATAGTCTGCCATAAATTTCAAAAGAAAAAAATAAAATATTTAAAAAACTGATAAAGGTATTGTTTACTTCTCAATCTTTTTTTACTTATACCTCTTTCTTTCATCACTCAGTTTTTTTACAATTCTGATTTTTCTGTGTGTTTAGCGTTGACAGGAACGTATGTGTAAGTCACGCTAAACACACAGTACTAGGTAAAAGTGAATAACGTAAAAAAACTTATCCTGATTTTTTTATTTTAAAATTTGTGGCATACTAATATTATAGAAATAATTGATTGAGTAGAGACGTAACTGATATAGCTACGTTTTTTTATGTTTGAAAGGAGGTAGCTATCTTGGAAACAGTAGGTTTAAGCTGGGTTAGGAAAGAACCAGTTTTGTATTTCATTAACTAAAAAAAATAAATGTATAGATAATAAAAGAAATGTCAATGGCAGTTTAAAAAAATTTTTTGATCGTAACAAAGTAAAGAATAAAAGTAAAAAACGAAAGTAAATAACAGGAACCAATTTTTGTATTTCATTTACTAATAAAAAATAAATGTATAGATAATAAAAGTAATGTCAACAGCAGTTTTAAAAAAAGTTTTTTGAATGTAACAAAGTAAATAATAAAAGTAGAGAAACGAAAGTAAATAACAAAAGTCTAAAAATCAAATACAAAAACTAGCTTAACTCAGTAGCGAAATTCAGAGCATTTAAACCTGAAAAAGACTAACAAGAAAAAACAACAGATTTTTATCTGTCAGATGAAACTCTACATCTTATTTGAATTGAGTCAACTTGTCATGTTGTACAATGACTTGGTTATCTTCTTGGCCATCAATTAAGAAGCGCCCTCAGCAAAGGGAAGATACTACATCAGTGAATATAAGCTTAAGTCACTGCACTACTTCAACTTGAATTAAAAAAGACCTTAAGAATTTTCTTAAGACCTTCTTTAAAAGCACATTATCTACTATAGAAAGGAAAGAACTATGGCAAAGAAGAAACGTAGTCGTGCTGATCGACGAAAAGCTAAAGAGAAAGCTAAGAAACAACAGATGGATTCTCTAACAACTTTCGAAGGCCGTAAACAATTCGTCCAATCAAAAGGACTAACTAATCTAGTCACGCGCTTTAAAAAAGGAAAGGGTATCAAGCGAAATGAATCTAAAAAAACGGGAGAAGACATTCATTTAATCCATACAGACCGAACTCTTCATAACTACGCTGGTTCCTGGAGCAGATTCGCTTCCTTTGTTGCCTCAATAACTACTGCCGAAGAGTTAGAAGCTCTTGATAAATCTAACGATATTGAGGGATGGATTGACTTAGTAAATCAATACTTAGAACGTTGTAAGAAATTAGGACTTTCTGCTCCAACCCAGTCAACCTATAAAGCAGCATTAGCCAAAGTCTTAGGTGTATCTTCTACTGCTTTTGTTGCAACAGATATTCGATATCGAGCCGCCAAAAAGAATAATCGTTTGAAGTCTAATGACGACAGGATGTCTGAAGAAACAAATAATCGCTGGTTTTCAATTGTATCGGCCACTGGGCTACGTAAAAACGAATTAAAAGCTATTACAGGTGATTCTCTACATCAACGTGAAGATGGTCGATACTATCTTAAAATTATTGGTAAAAAGCATAAATCCAAAGGAGCACGAGACCGATGGGTTCCGATTATTACACGAGACAAAGAAGAATTAGAGAGGCTTGTTGAAGAATTTAAACTAGCTGGTAAAAAGCGTGTGTTTCAAGTTCCATCTGCTTTAAAACCTCATAAATATCGTGCTGAATATGCAAAACGTCTTTATCTTCTTGTCGCCCGAGATCCTAAAGACATCAAGGATAAAAAGGAAAAAATTTATCTAAGAGGGGAATTAAAAGGCGTTGTCCTTGATAGGAAGGCTTGTTTAATTGTATCGCGTGCTCTCGGACACAATCGACCTGAAGAGTTTCAAAAATCCTATGCATATAAGTTAATCGCACAAGCAAACTAAAAATTTTCAAACATCATTATATTTTTATCGTAAAAAAATAGTTCTATAACTTCTACAATTGATAAAATAACTGTAGGAATTATAGAACTTTTTATTTCAAACAAATGGTCTCATAGAAACAAGTATAAAACCACGATTCTATCCATTAAGAACTTCTTGTGAGACCTATTTAAAAAAATACTTAAATTTTTTTATTCTTTTTTAAAAATGTAATGATAATAAAAACTGCAGATAGCAATACGATTGAAACTATAGAAATAATGAGTTGCATTTCATTGGATAGTATTTTGCTACTATAATCGCGTCCATCAGTTTTATCAACTTCTTCTATGTTTTCGTTACTCTCTTTTAGATCCGTTTCTTTACTTGTTGTATTTTCTGTAGATTCTTTCTCTGTAGTAGACTTATGTTCTTTATTGGAACTGAACATACCAGTCTGAGTTCCTATAGCTTCCTGATATAACTTGTCCAGTTCATCATTAGTATAATTTCCCTTTAAGTAGCTTCCATCTTTTCTCTGAAAATCAACTAGACCATAGTAAGTAGATATAAATTTTTTATCTCCCTCTATAACAACAAAACAAGGTTTCTCACGTACTGAAGGATTCTTTATAACTTTTTTAACCATATATGTTGCCTTTAGTTGCGTTATTGATCTAGCAACTAACCCTTCACCGTATACTCTCATTTTATATTCGCCTAGTGGAACATTAGTCTCTTGAACCCAATTATTATTTTTATTGATTTTTAGAGTTTTTACGACTTCTTCTGTATCTGGTTTTACTAAAAGTACTGTAATCTCTTGCGTGTAATTTTCTTGAACAATTGCCTGCACTACCACAGGGCCAGTTTCGTCCGCGTATACATTAGAAATATTGATAGCAAAGAATATACTTAAAAAGGTTATGAACATCTTCAAAAAAATTTTCATTCTGTTAATCTTTCTCTTTATTCGAAATCTCTCAATTGTTCTATAGAAATATCAATTTTATGTATTTCTTCAATTAGTTCTGCAAAAGGATCATCCAACCTATCTTCTCTACTATTGTAATATGCATTGCCTAATGCCAAGAGAAGTTTATCACGTTTCTTATTCTCTGTATAAATCTGTGTATTTACTTGTAACGATTTAGTTAATTCCTTGGTCTTTTTCCCAGCTATAGAACTAACTGTGAAGAACTTTTCTGAAACATCTGATATAAAAGAATTCATCGTGCTAGAATTATTAACTCTAGAACCACAAGAAACACAGTAATCGCTTGTTCTAAAATTTGGTTTACCACATTTAACACAAAAAATCTTATCTTCTTCTATTTCTTTTTTATGTTCTTGCACATTTTCCTCGTTAACAGTGATATTTTCAGAATTAGTTTTCTCTAAATCTTTTTTATCAAGATAAGTTTCGGCTAACTTTATCTCACTATCTAGTTCTTCCACTGATAGGGAAGAAGATTCGACATTATTAACCTCTATATCTTTACTATTTTCTACATTAAATTCATGATTCTTCTTTGCTTCAATAAACTCTGCCGGACTTGGCTTTCTATTGTATTTCTCTTCAAACTGAGATAGCCATTCTTCTTTATTCATAACCTTACACCCCTGTATATCTTACATTATAATTCTCTTGTAAAATACTAATTCGCTGATCTTTATTCGGATAACCTAAAGAGCATATACGTTTAGCTATTGAATCATCAATCTCTGATAAAGTATCTAAATATAGACAATGAGTCTCACCAAGGCCTATAGAAGCCATATATTGATCTGAAAGAAGTACATCACGTCTTACAATCGATTTCACAAACATGTAGAAGAAACTTGTTAAAGCTATTAATAATAGTATAGAACCATAAAATAGAATAGCTCCTTCTTTTGCTTCCGAGCTTCCTGTCCAAAATGAGTTTCTGCTGTCTCCATATTTTTTCTTAAAACCTCCAAATAGTGTTGTTATTAACAAAAGTGGTAAAACAAAAATCAAAATGATATTTGAACCAACTACTACAGGTAATAGGTTTGGAGCCATATTATGGATTCGATGTAACTCAAACATAATATTTGATTCTAAAAAATATGGATTTTCCATTAAGCTATCAGTAACGATGATTTTGTTCATACCTATAGCATAAGCTCCTGGAACCTCATTATGAATGATACGAATTTCAATATCTTCTGGTAAGTTTAATCCCATCTGTCTCGCTTTTTTAATAATCTCGTTTATAGGTTGTTCAACTATTTCTTTATAGTCTGCTCGTACTATTTTTTTTGCTCCGACTATCCAACAAATTAATGATTGACCAGTGTTTGATAAGAAAAATACCGAAAACAATACTGCTACTAGTCCAAGTATTCCATTACTTGTGATTGTTTCAATAAATACTATTATAACGAAATAAGTTAGAATGCCCCATCTTTGAGTATCAAAACAATATTTTATATATCTAAATAAACTATTATTTTTAAGTGTAGAGTAAAAAACATTATCATTTGTCTGTTTTAAAACTTTTTCACAATTCGTGCATCGTATATCATTAACAGAATTCCTTGTTCCACATGAACTACAGAAAACAGAGTCACTACTGAACCCTTGCTCATCTTGTGCATCTTCAGCTTTTTGCAATATATCTTCATTATTTCTTGTTTGAGAGTCAAATTGTGTAGTTTCAAAAGAATCATTTGCTTTTTCTGACTCTGTAATTTCTCCTGCCCGAATTCCAGCTTGAATCTCTTCTTCTGTTGGTATACGGCCATTAATTTCTGTAAATATTTCAATCCATTGCTCTTTATCCATCGTATACTCCTATTTTTATTATTAAATTAAAAGGCTGAAGTTTAAATACTATTTAATATTTATCTCCAGCCTTATTATCTGTTTATATTTTACTACTACATTTATTCACTTTTTCTACGTAATTTTATTCCAAATAATCCTATAAGCATAGCTCCTAAGCCAATCAAGGACAAACTATCCTCTGAACCTGTATTTGGTAAAGTCGTATTGACACCATATATAGGTTTATTGCCAACATAGGTATAAGCTGGATTACTTAGAGCAGTTCTAAGTCTATCTGTTACCAGTTTATGTTCTATATTTGATACCTTAGAATCATGTCTATGGTTCAATGATTCTTGAGGTTTATTATATGCCTTCTGATAAGCAAGTAGAACAGCCTCATACTGAGCTTTGGCATCCAATTGGTTTTGGAGAAGAGTATTTAGTTTCGCTTGTTCTGCTTCAAGAGTTTGAAGAGCTAGGCGGTGAGCCTCAAGAGCTTTTTCGTACTCTTCTTTTGCAACTTCGTAGTTTTCAGAAGCGTGGACTAGACTATTAAGAAGAACTTCCATCTCTTTGATGCTGTCTTCGATTTTAGCAATTTCTGCACGAACAGCTTTTTCTTGAGCTTTCAAGTCGTCTAGTTGGGCTTGGATAGTTACGAGAACCTTTTCCTCTTGGGCTTGTTTTGCTTTGAGTGTTTCAAGAGCTTTTTCTTCTTGCGCAAGTTCAGCTTGCGCATTGTCCAAAGCTTCTTGCTTAGTCTTCACATCAGCAGTTAGGTTCTCAACAGCTACTTTAGCATCTGACAAGCGTTTTTCTGCAAGCGCTTCAGCTTCAAGAGCTTTGTCATAAGCTTCTTGGGCATCAGGAGTTAAGTCCTTAGTTGCTTCTAGTGTCGCAATCACTTTACGAGTAGCTGTAAGCTCTTCATCAGCTTTTTGATAAGTAGCCTGTGCCACTTCCAATTCAGCTTGTGTAGCTTTCGCAAGAGTTTCAGCATCTCCCAAAGCTTTAACGGCATCTGCCAAAGCTTGGCGTTTTACTTGAATATCAGCATTTAGGTTCTTAACGGCTGTTTCTGCATTTTCCAAGCGAGTTTGAGCAGCCTTGTACTCTACTGTTGCATGGTCAAATTTAGCTTGTGCATCAGGTGTCAAGTCCTTAATGGCAAGAAGTGAAGCAAGTGAATTTTGAATGTTTGAAAGCGTATTTGTTGCTTTAGCGTGTGCTTTTTCTGCATTAGCTTTCTTAGTTTGAGCAGTCGTGTTAGCTTTTTCAGCGTCTTTCAAAATTTGAACTGCCTCTTCCAAAGCTTGACGTTTCACTGCAAGGTCAGCGTTTAAGTTGTTGACGGCTGTTTTTGCATTTTCCAAACGAGTTTTAGCGGTATTGTAGGCTAGTTCTGCTTGGTCAAATGTAGCTTGAGCTTCAGGAGTCAACTCTTTAATAGTATTTGCTTTATAAAGAGCATCTTTTGCGGCATCAAGTGCTTTAGAAGCATTGTTCTTAACAGAAGTTGCTTCTTTGAGAGTGGCTTGTGCATCCTTGTCAGTTTGTTCTGCTTGGCGCAATTCTGACTTAGCTAAGTTGAGAGCATCACTATTTGTGTTGATCTCGTTATTAAGGTCAGAAAAAGCTTTCTCAGCTCTTGTAAGTCGTTTTTCAGCGGCTTGATGTTCTGCTTGCGCAGTGTTGAACTTAGCTTGAGCATCAGGAGTCAAGTCTTTAATGGCTTTTGTACGTTTGATAGCATCTTTAATGCTATTTAGTTTATCAAGATCATTATCATGTGCAGTAGTTGCTTTTTCAAGACTTTCTTGTGCAACTTTATTTGCGACAGTTGCTTTAGATAAAGCTTTTTCTGCCTGTTCGTGAGTTGCACGCTTAGTTTCAATTTCTTTTGTAAGATTTTTATAAGCAGTGCTTGCGTTTGTATTGCGCAATTCAGCTTGGCTTAATTCTGACTTAGCAGTATTAAGAACACGCTCTGCATTAGGTGTCAAATCTTGTGTATTCAACAATGTGTTGAGACGAGTTGTGGTAGTTGCGAGTTCAGATTTTGCAGTTTCATCTGCACGTTTAGCAGCACTTAGACGACGTTGAGCGTTGTTGTGAGTAGCAAGGGCAGAAGTTTGAGTTCTCTTAGCTTGCGCCAAGTCTTCTTCCATTTTGCTGGTGTCAAATGGAGTTGGAAGTGGTTTGGCAATGCCATTTTGGTAATATTCATCCACATAAGTTTCTGTTTTTTGACCTGTTTCTGGGTCTCGTTCGATGATAATACGAGCGTTTTTCCCTGCAAATTTAACGAAGTGCATCCGACCTGTGTTATCTTTCGTGTAGCTAATGTTACCACCAACTGCACTTTGAATGGTTGGCTGAACACGCCCCACCATTCCTTTCATGTGTCCAAAATTAGCATGAATGTCATTTGTCATAAACGCAAGAACGGAATCATAAACCTCACGGTAAAGTTGAGACATGGTTGCTTTATGAGTTTTTTCAGTATCAGGAGCTTTTTCTAAAGGAGAAGTGCTACTCAATGTGTTTGTGTAGTTCATTACTTCGCCATTATATTTAACAGCTTCTATTCCGTGGTTATTTAAAGCTGTATGGCTATGCCCACTGTTGTAAGGTTTGTTTTCATTGGCATAGTTCTTGGCAATATTCTTAATTCCTTGAACAGACTCTTTGGTAACGATGAAGTTATGTGTTCCCCAAATTTGGTCTTGGAGGTTATTTGCAAGAAGAGCGTAATAATGACTTAGAGCTTGAATTTGCTCATCTGTTGGATTATCAAGATTTACAACTGTGTCGTCGATTGGTAAGACAATATTTTTATTTGTCCAACCTTTAAAGATATGTTGTTGCAACTCTTGAGACCATTCAAATTGACGGCTTCCAAAATCATACTTGCCACCCTTGTACCATGCTTGAATAGCATTGTTCAGAGCTTGTTTGTTTTCTTCACTAGCATCATTCAAATAGGTCTTATAAGCCGCAATGACATTTTGTGGCAATTGAGGAATGGTCAGATTCTTAATAGCAGCGATTTGTTTCTCAAGAGTATCAACAGCTTTATCCGCTTCATTCTTCGCATTTTCAGCGTTTTCAGCGGCAGTTGTTGCATCAAGCAATTCTTGAGCAGTTGTCCGCTTAGTATCTTCTTGTTGACCTTTTAGAGTCTTCAAATCTTGGATGTCAGAGCGTTTTTGAGCATCTGTTCTTTTCGCATCTTCTAATTTACGTTCAGCATCCTCTTTTTTGGTTTGCTTAGTTGCTAAATCAGTTTTAGCATTGTCGCGTTCATTTGTAACATCTTCCAAGCGACTTTCTGATGAAGCAAGGCTATCTTTTGCCTCTTTTTCATCTGCGGTAGCGTTTTGAAGATTAGTTGAAGCGAGGTTTGCGCCACCTTGAGCTTTTGTTTTAGCTTTTTTAGTTGTAGCTTCTTCATCTTCAGCCTGAGTTTTAGCTTCATCCAACAAACGAAGTTGTTCAGCTTTTTCAGCATCTTTGCCTTTTGCATGTTCCAATTTTGTAGTAGCATCTGCAAGAGCATCTTCTTTGGTTACTAAGTCAGATTTTGCATTGTTACGCTCATTTGTAACACCAGCTACTTTCCCTTTAGAAGTATCCAAAGCTTCTTGAGCTGTCTTTTCAGTCTTTTTCTTGTTCTTCAAGTCATCAGAAGCTTGGTTTGCGGCAGTTTGAGCATCAGGTAAGTTGCTTTCAGCTTGTTTTAGCGTTGCAGTGGCTTCTTTCAAGCTAGTTGTTGCCCCAGCAACTTGTTCTGCTTTTTTCGCATCCGCACGTTTGGCATCATTCAAGTTTGTAGTAGCATCTTCAAATTCTGATTTTTTAGTTGCTAAGTCAGACTCGGCATCACTACGCTCATCAAAGATGGCTTTTGTGCCAGTTCCGTCAAGAACAGCTTGGGCGTTGTTCTTGTTTTGTTGGGCTACACCAAGTTTAGAAGAAGTTTCGTTTGCTTCATCAGTTGCATCTTGAAGTGTTTTAGCAGTAGAAGCACTTGTGCGTTCGGCATCTGCTTTCGCTTTTTCTAACTCAGCAATATCCTCTGCCTTTTTAGCATCAGTCTTTTTAGCATCAGCTAAAGTTTTAGTAGTATTTTGAAGAGTTGCTTCTTTAGTAACTAAATCAGATTGTGCGTTTTTACGCTCATCTAGGATAGCTGTTGTACCAGTTCCATCCAAAACAGCTTGGGCATTGTCTTTGTTTTGTTTAGCAACATTATGTTTAGATGTAGCTTCATTGTGAGCTTGAGTTGCGTTTGAAAGAGCATCAGTTGCTTGGTCAAAAGTATTTTTTTGTCCTGCTTCAAGCTCTTTTGCATCATTCAACTTGCGAGCTTTTGCGGCATCTGCATTTTGTGATTGTTCAAGAGCTTTTTTAGCATCTTTCACAATAGCTTGTTTAGCTTTTAAGTCCTTCTTAGCATCCTTTTCTTCTTTGATGACTTTATCAGCGCCAGTTCCATTTAGAACATCTTGAGCGTTCTGAACGTTCTTCTTAGCACCAGCTACTTTTTCAGCTTGTTTGTCCGTAGCACCCGTAGCATCTTTAACAACAGCTTCTTGTGCATTTTTCTTTTCTTGCACTTGATTTTGTTGCTCTTTCAAAGAATCAATTTTTTCTGTGTGTGTCGTTACTTCTTTCTTAGAAGCGCCAATCGCACTTCTTGTTCCTTCAATCGCTTCAGGAGTTGCAGCCTTTTTCTTTCGTTCAGCTTGTTCAAGAGCTTGTTTAGCACTATCTTCTGCCCCAGCAGTTGCAGTTTCTTGTTTCTTAGCTTCTTCAACAACAGGAGTTTGAGCTTCAACAGCTTGGTCAGCTTGTTCTTTAATTGTTTTCGCTTCTTCAACAACAACTTCAGTTGGAGTTTTGGTCACAAGAGCAGTTCCATTTGAAACTTCAACCCCCTCAACTTGAGGGATGGATGTTGTAGGCGAATTTTGTAGATGTTTTTCTTCAGCTACTGTATTGTCTGTCGGTTTTACATCAACCTGTTCATCTGCTTGTACAGATAGTGTTGAAAAACTTGTTAAAGCAACTCCTGCCGCCAGAGCAAGGGGTATTTTTTTCTTATTATTTTTACTTGTTTTTGAATTCATTTTTGCCCACATAAAATTTGAAGCGTATCTGCCCCAAATCCAAGCCCTTCATATAATATTATAAACGCCCTTATTATACCATTTTTGTTAACTATTGTAAATAAAATAACGTTATTAAAATACTATTGTTTATATAAATATCAACAAAAAATATATACAATAATTAAAAGGAGAATTTGTAAATGAAGATTGGAGAATTGGTCAGGGAATATCGACTAAGTAAAAAGCTAACACAGCAAGAGCTTGCCGAAAAAAGTGATCTTAGCTTGCCTTTTATTAACTTAATTGAAAACAATAGAAGAAACTTATCTGTCGATACTCTACTAAAAATTTTATCTGCTATGGATATAAATCCTTCTGATTTTTTTAGACCACTTTCCGATACATCAGATGATAATCTTCAACTTTTAATCGAAAAAATTCAACTAAATAAAAATCGTACTGAAATTATTGAACTTTTTCTCAGCATATTAAGTCTAAATGAAAAATAAAAAAACATCAAAAACTAAAAAAATTTTTTTGTAGGTAAGAACCTACTTTTTTCTTCAAAACCTTGTTACTACGCGTTTTTAAAGCACTCAAAATTGAGTGCTTTTTTTGTTTTTAAAAAATTTTTTTCATTTTTTCATTTTTTTTTCTAAAAATGGGCGTTTTCGGAAAGATTTGTGGCATACTAACCAATATAAGAAAGAAGGAGGTTTATTTTGAAAGAAAGTTACATTTTAAAAGTACATCTTCATTACAGATTTAACAACAAGGAGGAATATACATGGTAAGAAGACCTAAAAGAAATAAACGAGATGGTAAAGTAGTCAAGAGACCTCCCTTATCTCGTGAAGAAATAGAAGAAAAGGAAAGACAAAAGGAAGATAGAGAACTTAGGAAGAAAGAATTACTGGAATCACAGAAACAAAACGAAAATTTTATAAAATCTTGTTTCTCAATTGTTCCAACTTACTGGGGTATTGATAACTGTATAGTCTCAATTCTTAACCCAAAAGTAACCTATGATCCTAACGTTTTTGATGAACAAATATTTAAAGACACAGCATCTATAGATTACAACTCACAAGGAGAATTAATTAAGATCACAATTCAATCAGTAGATTTAGGAAAAGTAACAATTAGCTTAAAAGAAGTAGGTTACAGAAAGAAGTATATTGCAATTCAACTTAACGGTCCTTCTCCTAATTTTCAAACTACAGGAATTGAGGGGATTAAATTAAGATTAAAAGAAGTGTTACATAAATTAGAAAAAGATTATAAGATTAAGATTAAATATAATCCGGATTATGTTAGGTTTAAGAAAATTGAATTAGCATTCACAATTGCTTTTGATAAATTACCATCTTTACAAACTCGTCAATTATTAATAAGCTCACTTGCAGATGAAACGAATAAAGATTTAAAAAACCATAGAACAAGTAAAAATGCAGATAAGTTTTCGATGGTATCGATTGAGATTAATAAGAAAGAAAAACACATCTTTTATAACAAAATTGAGAAAGCAAAAAAGAACAAACAAGTCCGTAAAACAAATTCATCGTTAAAGAATTTAGAGATCTTTAGATATGAAGTCGAATTAACTGGCAGTAAGATAGCTGAGCAATTATACTCCCATTACTTAGCAGAATTAACTGATGAAATGATTATTCAATATTTAGAGATTCTAATATCTGATGGTGTCTTTCGATATATAAAGATAATCATAGATGCAACTATAAATTGTGAAAAGATGTTAAAGAAAATTTATAAGAAATCTAATCCACAACTTTATACAACGGAACTTTTATTATTTATTAATGATCAGTTATCAAATACCACAGTATCAGATTTAATTGATGAAGATATCATTGCATTTCTTCCAATAGGATTTTTAAAAACAAATAAGGGTGAGACTAAAAGAAGAATTCTAAAAAGGTTCCAATATCAAGAAGTAAATACTGGAACAAAACATGAATTAGGAAAAATGACAAGTTGGCTAGTTCTAGAAATAATAAGGGTCATGTTCCATTCACTAGAAGAAGCCAAAAAATATGGTTTAGGCACTCGTAGAAACCCTTCAACAACTTTTTATAAAACTTTTCCACTAAAAACATACTCTTTAGAAAAACGAAATAAAATTTTCAATGAAACAATTACAGAAAATACAAAAGAAAAACTTGAAGATAAAATGTTGAACCGAATCTTAAAAAGATTTAGAGATGGAATAAAAATTTAGCAGTTATTTTAATAACAATTTTATTTTTCAGTGTCAAAAAACGTTGATATATCAACGGCATATATAAATATGCACCGCAACTACTATTCGAATATTTTCAAAAGGATAAGGATATGAAAGTTACTTTAAGTAAAAATAAAAAAGAGCTTGTTTCTAAACTTTGGTCGGTGTCAGAAACAAACTCAAAATATTTCAGTAATAATACCTATTACTTACTACTATTATCGCAATAAAATATAGAAATTTCAAGAGGATTATATACCAGATTTTCTGGTAGGGACGCAATCTATGCATTCTATAAATGGAAAACAGAGAAAGTACTTGATAATAGTTACTTACCAATGCTCCTATAAAAATTAACAGAAAGAAATAAACGGGACTTTTTATGAATTTATTTATTCCAGACGAAATGATTCGGCAATTTCAATTACTAATATCAGATACTGTTAAGAAAGAACTGGATAAATTTTTAGATATTAATGAAAATACCAATCAATTTTTAAATAAAAAGCAGACTTGTGATTATTTGAATATATCCAACAATACTTTAGACAGCTGGATTAAGCAAGGCTTACCTTGCATTAAGGTGGGAAAAACTGTTCGATTTAGCAAAACAGAAATCAATCGCTGGTTACAAAATCAGTAGCATTTCTACCGTGGTTTGTTATAATGAAATCACGGTATTTTTCTAGCTCAATTAAAAAGGAGAATACTATGTCAATTACAAAAACTAAAAATGGAACTTATCGCTTACGAATCTACATTCCTGAGGAAGTTAAATCTTCACTAGGTGTTGATAAGAAAGTGATTGAAAAACGGTTCAAGACAAGGAGTGAAGCAAAAAAATACGAACTAGAACTTCAAAACAAGATTGATAAACTTCTTAGTGGAGGTTCTGCTTCATTGGAAAATAGAGGTTCTATTCTCTTTTCAGAATTCTATCAGAACGTTTGGTGGGAATCCTACAAAGCAGGTCAAACTACTTCTACTGCTAAACCACCTTCTCAAGCAACTATAGTTGGTACAGAAATTGCTTTTAGAAAACACATTTTGCCTTTACTTGGTAATTATTCGATAGAATTTCTTAACCAAAATAAACAAGTTGTTTTAAATCTCTTAACTCAAAAAGCCGAGGAATATGCAAATTTCAAAGTTATCAGGAGCTACGTTAATTCTATCTTTGACTGGGCTGAAGAATTGGAATATATCGAAACGAACCGACTATCAAAAACAATCAGTCGCATCAAAGCCACTAAGAAAATCAAGCTACAGGAATCTAAAAATGATGAAGATTTATATCTTTCTCAGGCGGAACTTCAAGCATGGTTCAAAGCTTTTGAAGAAGACTTAGAAAACGATAAACTCTCGTTCAAAGATTATGTATTATTCTATACCACCTTTTTCTTAGGTGATAGAAAATCCGAAAGTTACGCTTTACAATGGAAACACATCAACACTAAGAAACAGGAAATCCAATTAGTCCAAGCTTTAGATAAATACAAACATCCAAAATCTACAAAGGGGAACAAAAAAACAACCTTTCAAATCCCTGTTGAACTTGTTGACTTGCTCCAATCTTGGAAAAAACAACAGAAAACTGAGTTGGCAAAATTTGGTATTATCCAATCTGACGAACAATATGTCTTTACTTATATCGACACGAAAGGCAATGTGAATAGCCCCTTACACTCTGATTATCTCAATAATAAAATGAAGTCAGTTAAACGCCGTCACAAGGAATTGACACACGCTACGCCACACAAACTACGTCATACGGGAGCAACGCTCGCTAAACAGGCAGGAATGAGCTTAGAAGCCATTTCTGAAGCTCTGACACATAGCGACACAGGTACAACACAGATTTATGTTAATACTTCTAATGTAGTCCCTATGGCAGTCGGTGAATTTGCCTTACAGTCCCTAAAACAATAAGGTGAAAATAAGGTAAACTTTGAGGTGAACTTTTTCAAAAAATATAAAAAAAGCACCCATGAGGTAAACTCTTGAGTGCTTCGAAACGTTGATATAATCGTATTGATTAACGTTTTGAGAATTGTGATGCTTTACGAGCTTTCTTAAGACCTGGTTTCTTACGTTCAACTTTACGTGAGTCACGTGTAAGAAGTCCTGCGCGTTTCAATGAGTCGCGGAAGTCTGGGTCTACTTGAAGAAGGGCACGAGCGATACCATGACGGATAGCTCCTGATTGACCAGCATATCCACCACCAACAACGTTAACGAAAACGTCGTATGAACCTACAGTTGAAGTAACCGCGAATGGTTGGTTGATAACAAGACGAAGGTCAGCGTGTGGGATGTACTCTTCAACATCTTTTTTGTTAACAGTGATTTTACCAGTTCCTGGAACAAGGCGAACGCGTGCAACAGCGTTTTTACGTCGTCCAGTACCTGCATATTGTGCTTGTGACATACTTTATTGTTCCTTTCCTTAGATAAGTCCTGAAATATCAAGAACTTCTGGTTGTTGTGCAGCGTGAGTGTGCTCAGCTCCAACGAATACTTTCAATTTCATACCTTGAGCGCGACCAAGAGTATTGTGTGGAAGCATACCTTTAACTGATTTTTCGATCAAACGTACTGCATTTTTAGAACGAAGTTCACCAGCAGAGATTTGTTTCAATCCACCTGGGTGGTTTGAGTGAGTGTAGTAGATCTTATCAGTTGCTTTTTTACCAGTCAATTTAACTTTTTCAGCATTGATAACGATTACGAAGTCACCTGTATCAGTGTGTGGTGTGAATGTTGGTTTGTTTTTTCCGCGAAGTACGCTAGCAACAACTGCTGAAAGGCGTCCAAGAGGTACATCAGTTGCGTCAACAACGTACCATTTGCGTTCTACTTGGCCTGGTTTAGCCATGAATGTAGTTTTGTTCATGATTTCTCCTATATGAATATCGTTTTTGTTTACAGGGCGGATGTTCCGGTCCGCGGGGTATTTGAAAGGTTCCGGGGCCTTACAAATGGGGTAAACAATACCGTGTACTATCATACCAAATTTTACTACTAAAAGTCAATAGATATGAAAAATAATTTTCCTGATTTGACCTTTAAAATATCACAAAAACCTCGTGAAAACGAGGTTTCTATTGCTATTTGTAAGCTAAGGCACGTTTGAAGCTTTTCCATAGACCTAAGTCATCTGTCTGAAGGACTAGGCTGGCATACATGCGTCCGATAAAAGCTGTTGCAGTCACTGCAAAAACAACCGTTATGGCAAGCGAAATCCAAGCTTCTAGACCACTAGCATACCCATTTATAGCTCTAAACGGCATAAAGAAGGTCGAGATGAAAGGAATATAGGAACCAATTTTCAAAACCAAATTGTCTCCTGCAGCGCCTAGAGAAGTCACACCGACAAAGCCTGCTATAATCAAGATCATCAATGGCGACAAGGCCTTACCGGCATCTTCAGGACGAGAAACCATGGAACCAAGGAAGGCTGCTAAAACAACGTACATAAAGAGACTAACCAAGACAAACAATAAGGTATTGAGCGAGAAAGCCTCTCCTAGATGATTTAAAATTCCAGATTGTGCCAAGATTGGTAGGTCCTTAAAGAGCAGAATGGCAGCCAAACCACCCACGACATAAATGCCAATATGAGTCAAAATCACAAGAAGTAGAGCCAGCATGCGAGCGTAGAAATAATGACTTGCTCGGATACTAGAGAAGACCACCTCCATGATTTTGGTTCCTTTCTCGCTAGCTACTTCCTGAGCAGTGACACTAGCATAGGTAATCAAAATCATATAAAGGAAGAAACCAAGCCCCGCAGCCGCAATGGTTTGGACCATCTTTTTGTTTTCCTTAGATTCGTCAATCTTCTCAGTAAAGTCAACAGTTTGAGCCAGCCGTTTTTCCTGCTCTTGGGACAAATTAGCCGCCGAGCGATTGAGTTGGTATTGCAGTTCGTTTAGCTTATTGGTTACTGCTAGCTTGATGCCTGTTTCAAGAGAAGTTTCACCATGATAGACGGCCTTGAGGACACTGTCCTCTTGATCAATCGTTAGATAACCCTTGATTTTTTCATCCTTGATAGCAGCTTGGGCACTGGCTTCATCCTTATAATCAAAGTTGATACCATTGGTACCCTTGAGCCCTTCTTCCACAGATGGTACAGTTGTTACTACTGCTATCTTGCTATTCTTGGCCATAGAAGACCCTTGGAGAAAGCCGATTCCTACAGATAAGGCTAAAAAGAGGAACGGCGAAATCACCATAAAGAAGAAACTCCACGACTTGACATGTCGAAGATAGGTTTCCTTCATTACAACCCACATATTTCTCATACTTCCACCCCTGATTCTAGTTTAAAGATTTCATCGATTGTTGGAGCTTGTTGGTCAAAGGTCGCGATGTATTGACCTTGAGTGAGGATTGGGAAGAGTTCTCTTCCAGCGCTCTCATCATCTAGGATCAATTTCCAACTTCCTTGCTTGGTCAAGCTCACCTGTTTGACATGAGGAAGGTTTTCCAGTTCTTCCTTGCTTCGTTCACTTGAAACAAAGAGACGTGTTTTCCCGTATTGATTGCGAACATCCTGAACAGGTCCATGCAAGACCACACGCCCATCTCGAATCATGAGAATATCATCGCAAAGTTCCTCAACGTTGGTCATAACATGGTCAGAAAAGATAATGATTGCACCGCGCTCTTTCTCTTTTAAGATGATCTGCTTGAGCAACTCAGTATTGACTGGATCCAAACCACTAAAAGGCTCATCCAAGATGATCAAGTCAGGCTCATGGATTAGGGTAATAATCAGCTGAATTTTCTGCTGATTCCCTTTGGAGAGGCTCTTGATTTTGTCGGTCAATTTGCCCTTCACTTCCAATTTTTCCATCCATTGAGGGAGTTTCTCCTTGACCTCCTTAGCATCCATACCTTTTAGAGTCGCCAAGTAGCGAACTTGTTCAAGGACTGTCAGCTTGGGCATGAGACTGCGTTCCTCAGGCAGATAGCCAATCCGAGCGTAGGTTTCCTGACGAATCTCCTGCCCATCTAGACTGATCTCTCCTTGATACTCTAAAAATTTCAACATACTGTGGAAAATCGTTGTTTTCCCAGCACCATTCTTCCCGACCAAGCCCAGAATCCTTCCCGGACTTGCCTGAAAATCGACACCAAACAAGACTTGCTTGGGACCGAAACTTTTCTCTAGATTTCTTACTTCTAACATTTTCCACCTCCGAGATATGTTGCACTTATTATACTCCTTTTTGATAGCCTTTACAACGATTTATGTCCATTTTTAAATCTTGATTTCAAGAAGGATATTTTCTGGATAGGAACTTTATTAGCTTATCACCAAGCATTTTAGTCCTCCAGATTTTAAGTGATAAATTTATTATACTCATTTCTTGATAAATCCGTTGGCTATGTCCTCAAATGTTCATTTTTTGTCCCGAATTGTTGCTACTAATCTTCATCATTCTGCCTAGCTTATCGTACTATTTTATTGTATAATTTTGATAGACTATAGATTATCATAGGCCAGGAATCTGATATGAAAAAAAGACTTAAACTCGAACCAAACAACAATAACTTAATCATTTGGGAAGCTGAACAGCCAAAAGCCGTTCTTCAGATTGTACATGGCATGGTAGAATACGTAGAACGATATGAAGAATTTGCTCTAGCTATGAATAAAGAAGGCTTTACTGTTATCGGCCATGATCATCTCGGCCACGGCTATACTGCTCAAAATCCAAGTCAACTCGGAGTCTTTCCTGAATCTCCCGAGGAACTCATCGATGATATTGAAAGAGTGACCTCCTTCATTCAAGAAAGTTATACAGGACTCCCAATCGTCCTTTTAGGGCATTCTATGGGGTCTCTTATGTGTCGCTATTATGTAGCTAAACGAAAACCACCTATCAATGCCTTGATTATCATGGCGACTGGTCAACAACCTCAGTTTCTGACTCGCTTTGCTCTCATCCTATCAGAGTGCATTCGACTTATAAAAGGGAATAAACACCGTAGTAAACTTTTGACTTATCTATCAACTGATAGCTTTAATCGAACTATTAAAAATCCTAAAACATCTGTCGATTGGCTCTCAAAAAATGAAGAATCCAACCAAGCTTATCTGAAGGATCCATTCTGTCAATTCATACCTACTATTCCCATGTACCGATCTATTTTTTACTTTTCTAACCAAGTAGCGAGTAAACAAGTAATCAATGAGATTCCAACCCAACTCCCAATTCTTGTTATTTCGGGACAAGAAGACCCTCTAGGCGAAAATGGTAAAGGTATAGAAAGATTTGTAAAACTCCTAAAGGCTTCACATTCGAAAGTAAGTCTCCGATTAGTTGAAGAGGCTCGTCACGAAATTCTAAACGAGAATAATCGAAACGATACCTATCACTTCATAGCTGATTGGATGACAAAAAATATCGATGTCTGATCATCTTGTAACAGTATTAAAAAGGAGTTGTTTCCCCGTCAATTTGATTCAATCATCAGGCTAAAGCTTGATGATTTTTTCTACTAAAAAATCCATCCCTAGGGATGGATAGAAGGTTTTTAACGCACTTCTGCATTCACTTTTTCTTCGAGTGATGCCTGGATTTTTTCCATATAGCGTGCGACTTCTTCGTCTGTTAAGCTATCTTCTGGATTTTGGAAGGTCAAGCTATAGGCCATTGACTTCATGCCAACTCCCAGTTTTTCGCCTGAGAAGACGTCAAAGAGTTTGATATCTGTCAAACGTTTCACGCCTGCAGCTTGGATAGCGTCTACAACTTCTTGATGAGTGACTTCTGCCTTGAGGAGTAGAGCCACGTCACGACTGACTGCTGGGAATTTGGTGATTTCCACAAATGGAGCAGCTGGTTGAAGGGCAGCTTCAATGGCTGAAAGGTTGAGCTCCGCTACATACGTTTCTGGAATATCATAAGCCTTGGCAGTGACCGGATGCACTTGGCCAAGGAAACCAAGAACTTGGTCGCCAAGTGAAATCACGGCCGTACGTCCTGGATGTAGACTTGCAATCTCAGCTGTTGCTGTATAAGTCACTTCTAGTCCCAAGCGAGTAAAGAGCGCTTCAAGGATTCCCTTAGCATAGAAGAAATCAACTGGAACTGCTGCCGTTTGGAAATCTTTTTCTGCAACCAAGCCTGTCAAGGCAAAGGCAAAACTGTTGATCTCATTTGGTAGATCTTCTTTTGGATTGCCTGTTTGTTCAAAGACTTTTCCGATTTCGTAAAGAGCCAAGTTTTTGTTCTTACGAGCCACGTTATAGGCCACCGTATCAAGGATACCTGAGACCATATTTTGACGGAGGACAGAACGGTCCACTGTCATTGGCCACATGAGTTCTGTAAGGTTACTTGGCTGAGCTGTGAACTCAACTGCTTTTTCAGGCGTTGTCAGAGCGTAGGTAATGATTTCTGTCAAACCTGCTCCCTCAGCGATGGTACGAACTTGGCGACGCAATTTTTGTGTCGCAGTCAATTCACCTGCTGTACCATCATCTTTTGGAAGACTAGTTGGCAAACGATCGTAACCATAGATACGAGCGATTTCTTCAAAGAGGTCTGCTTCGATAATGATATCCCAACGACGACGTGGGACGCTGACTGTAAAGCTTTCTGCATTGCCAGAAAGACCAAAACCAAGACGACGGAAGACATCTTCCACATCAGCATATGAAAGCTCCGTACCAAGGACGCGGTTAACGTCTGCAAGAGTTGAAGAAACTTCTACATCAGAAGTGTCCAACTGTCCTGCTGAAACAATGCCTTTGCGCACAGTAGCACCTGCAAGTTCCGCAATCATACTTGCTGCTGCATCAAGGGCTTCATTGACTGTTGCCACATTAATACCTTTTTCAAAGCGAGAAGAGGATTCAGAGCGTAGGTTAAGGCGACCACTGGTCTTACGGATGGATTTACCATTGAAAACAGCAGCTTCAAGGACAACACGACTAGAATTTTCAGAGATTTCTGTTGCTTGACCACCCATGACACCTGCAAGGGCTACTGGCTTGTCTGCGACAGTGATGACTAAGTCATTTGCTTCCAACTCGCGTTCTTCACCGTCCAAGGTCACCAATTTTTCACCAGCACGCGCTTCACGCACACGGATGTCAGTCCCTTCAAAGGTATCCAAGTCAAAGGCATGCATAGGTTGACCAAAGTAGAGCAGGATATAGTTGGTCACGTCTACAACGTTGTTGATAGGACGAATCCCTTCATTCATAAGAAGGTTTTGCAACCATTGTGGACTTGGTGCGATGGTCACATTGTCCAAGATACGGGCTGCATAGTAAGGCGCCTTATCTGTTTCAATGCCTACAGAGAGGGCCTCTGCTGCAGCTTCATTTGTTTCTGTTAAACTGAATTCTTTAAAGCTAACTGCCTTGTCATAGATGGCTGCCACTTCGTGCGCTACTCCACGCATAGATAGAGCGTCTGCACGGTTTGGCGTGATAGAAAGTTCGATGATTTCGTCATCCAAGTCTAGGTAAGAGAAAACTTCATCTCCAGGAATAGCATCTTCTGGCAAGATTTGGATTCCATCTGCGAATTCCTTTGGCACAACGGAGTCAGAAATGCCCAACTCACCCAGTGAACAAATCATTCCGAGAGACTCAAGACCACGAATTTTTCCTTTTTTAATCTTGTAGTTGTCAGCGATGCGAGCTCCTGGAAGAGCCACCATGACCTTGATACCAGCACGCACATTTGGGGCACCACAGACGATTTGACGGGCTTCTTCTTCGCCAACATTAACCTGACAAACATGGAGGTGTGTTTCTGGAACATCTTCGCAAGAAAGCACCTCACCGACGACAATTTTTGAGAGACCAGCAGCCGGTGATTCCACACCTTCTACCTCAATCCCTGTGGTTGACATTTTTTCAGCCAACTCTTGTGATGGCACATCAATGTCCACCAACTCTTTTAACCATTTATAAGATACTAACATAATTCTGATTCTAAGATCCCACCAAGTAAGATCTTTTCAATTCCTTTCTTTTTCTTCGAGTCAGTCGTTTCTTTTTTAACTATATAAAATGTGAGCGACTGTTTAGGACTGTGTTTCAGGTTTCAATCTTATTTAAACTGTTCTGAGAAGCGGACATCCCCTTGGTAGAATCCACGGATATCGTTGATTCCGTAACGGAGCATAGCTACACGCTCTTGTCCAAGACCAAAGGCAAAACCAGAGTAAACCGTTGCATCAATACCACTCATCTCAAGGACACGTGGGTGAACCATACCGGCACCCATGATTTCGATCCAACCTGTTTTCTTACATACGTTACAGCCTTCTCCACCACACTTGAAGCAGGAAACATCCACCTCAACAGATGGCTCTGTGAATGGGAAGTAAGATGGACGCAGACGGATCTGACGTTCTTCACCGAACATCTTTTGGACGATCAACTGAAGCGTTCCTTGAAGATCTGCCATAGAGATGTTTTTCCCAACAACCAATCCTTCGATTTGGTGGAATTGGTGACTATGGGTTGCATCGTCCGTATCACGACGGAACACACGTCCTGGTGAGATCATCTTCAAAGGACCTTTTGAAAAATCATGAGCATCCATAGCACGGGCCTGAACTGGAGACGTGTGAGTACGGAGTAAGATTTCTTCTGTGATGTAGAAAGTGTCCTGCATATCACGGGCTGGGTGATCTTTTGGAAGGTTCATACGCTCGAAGTTGTAGTAGTCTTGCTCCACTTCAAAACCATCCACGACTTGGTAACCCATCCCAATGAAAATATCTTCGATTTCTTCACTGGTTTGTGTCAAAACGTGACGGTGACCAGTCGCAACTGGGCGACCTGGAAGTGTCACATCGATGCTCTCACTTGCTAGTTGAGCTTCTACTTTCTTTTCTTCCAAGAGCTTAGCCGTTTCTTCAAAGGCCGCTGTCAAGATATCACGCGCTTCATTGACGTGTTTCCCGATGATTGGGCGCATCTCAGCAGAGACATCTTTCATCCCTTTGAGGATTTCAGTAAGCGACCCTTTTTTACCAAGGACAGAGACACGCAAGTCCTGCATCTCTTTTTCATTTTCAGCAGTAATCTGCTTCAAGCTAGCCAGCGTTTCTTCGCGAAGCGCTTTTAATTGTTCTTCAATAGTTGACATAATTCCTCCATCAGTCCCTCGTAGATAAAAAGAAAACCACATGCCAAAAACTCCACTCGGAGCGTTGACACGCGGTACCATCCGTTTTCATCTGACAAGTCAGATCTTCATTTCTAAATCCATGCGCAAGTGAATTCACCCAGCTTTCATATAGAGAGCTTGCAGTCACGGCTCTCCTCCCTGATATACTTCCCTTGAGTTACTAGTCTTGCGGATTCCTATTCAATTACTACTTAGTTTATCAGATTTTTACCATTCTTGCAAGACCTATCTCACTTCTGCTTGCCTTTAAATCGCCATTGGAAGCGAAGCTTGTCATAGAAAGGAAATTCGATAAATAAGACTCCCAAACCCACACAGAAACTGGCAAGAACATCCGATGGGTAGTGGACTCCCAGATAGACCCGAGATAGCAGCACACTGACTAGGTAGAAGCCAAGGACGATTTGCACAATTTTTCTCCAGACTGGATCTTTAATTCGTTGACTGAGAATGACAATCAGAGTCCCTACCATCAGCGTCACTGCCAGGGAATGGCCACTTGGAAAAGAAAATCCCTTCTCCTCTACCAAGTGTAAAATAGCTGGCCGTGGGCGCTGGTAGATGTTTTTAAAGGTCACGATTAAGAGACCGGCTAAGGCTAGATTACCCGCCATGAAGTAGCTTTCTATCTTCCACTGCCTACGATAAAAGATAAAGGCTGTAATGACAACCCAAGTGATAATCACTGGGATATCAATCAAATGCGTAAGGGCACGGAACAGAACCGTTAAATAATCTGGCAAGTCCCCACGAAGGGCAGTCTGAAGCGGTTGATCAAAACCGACCAGCGTTTCAGGATAGAACTTAACCATATAGCCAAGAAGGACGAAAAGTAAAAGGGCAAAACTGCCCTTCATTAAAAATGTTTGTTTATCTCTCATAATGTTTTAAGGTTGGTTTCAAGAGGACGTATAACAACCAGAATGAAACGGCAAAGATTACACCCTCAATCAAGTTAAAAGGTAATACCATAGTCATTAGGTAGTTGGAAAGTCCCAAAATTTTTCCAATATCAAAGTTGGCAAACTTCGCGTACAAAGGAACAGCATAGACATAGTTGAGAACCAACATGGCAGCAGTCAAGCCGACAGTTCCCGCTAGAGATGCTAGTAGGAAACGAAGGGTGCTACGTTCCTTTTTCCAAATCAAACCAAAGACGATAACAAAAACTCCCAGAGCTACGATATTCATTGGCAAACCAATGTAGGTGTTCACTCCTTGGCTATTCAGAAGCAACTTCAAGAGTGAGCGCATCAAGAGAATTCCTAGAGCAGCTGGCAAATCCATCACCACCAAGCCCACAAGGACTGGCAAGATACTAAACTCGATCTTGAGGAAGGTTGCCGCTGGCAAGAGCGGAAAGTCAAAGTACATCAGCACAAATGAAATGGCTGATAAAATCGCAATGGTCGAAATTCGACGTGTGTTTGTCATAACAGGTTCCTCCAATTTTCTATAAAATCAGAAGAAGTTGGAAAGGATCCCTCTATCTATTCTCACTTTTTATATCTCAAAAGTTCCCTCTCACTCTTTTGAGCAAGCGGTTGCAATTCATCAATAAACTCATCAGAACAGACAAAGCCATTCTTTCGTCTTCTCCCATCCAGACTATACTGTCGGTTGTGGAATCGCACCACATCAGCTTGCGCTCGCGGACTTCTTTAAGGGAAGGAAATAGAAGTTTTTCTTTTAGACTAGGCGACAAGCTGTAGGCATAACTTCCAGTTAGGCAAAACTTGTCAACAAAGTTTTAAAGGAAAAATTTTTTCCTAATGATACTCAATGAAAATCAAAGAACAAACTAGGAAGCTAGCCGCTGGCTGTACTTGAGTACGGCAAGGCGAAGCTGACGTGGTTTGAATTGGATTTTCGAAGAGTATTAAAGTCACCGCCGGTCGGGAATTACACCCAGCCCTGAAGACCCCTTTATCATAACAAAAAACGCTTGCAAGTGCAAGCATTTTGATTATTTCAATTTATCTGCTTCATAGGTGTGAACAAGCTCAAGACCTGCAAAATTCTGCTGACGAAGAGCCTCATATACAATCATGCAGACGGTATTGGAAACATTGAGACTGCGGACATGTTCATCATTCATAGGAATACGGAGAGCCTTTTCGGGATGCTCCCGCATAAAGTCCTCAGGCAAGCCCTTGTCTTCACGTCCAAAGAGAAAATAATGGTCTTCGTCCGTCGATAAATCTGCTTCAGAATAGACCTTTTCCGCAAATTTTGAAATCAGATAGAGTTTACCCTTCATCTGAGACATGAAATCTTCCAAACTGTCATAAAAATAAATCTCTAATTTATCCCAGTAATCCAAACCAGCCCGCTTCATCTTCCGGTCATCAATGGGAAATCCCATTGGTTTGATGATGTGAAGAGGAGAATTAGTCGCAGCGCAAGTACGCGCAATGTTACCTGTATTTTGTGGAATCTGAGGCTCGAATAATACAATGTGATTTGTCATGACTGGCTTCCTTTTATCATTGCAAAAAAATAGCCACACTGCCCGGAGTCAAGCTCAGCAAACAGCGTGGTTAAGGCATCGTTAACTTACCTCACAACAGGTTTGAAGTAAATCAGCGAAACTACTTTCTTAGTATAACACTTTCAGAATCATTGTCAATAGAAATGACTTGATTTTTTTACTTTTTTTGATGATATTTTCATGTTTGGTCATTCCCTTTCTGAAAAGGTATAGTAAGAGAGTAATATCACTCCAAATCGGAGACATCGTTATAGAAATTAAGCAAATGTAGCTTCAAAACTTGAAAAAGGCCTTTCTTCCCTTAAAAATCGCCTTAGCAAGTGCATTTTTTGTTAAAAAAGGGTATGATAGTTACATCATGAAAAAGTAGGTTTTTTATATGAAAATTGTCCTTGTTGGTGGAGGGAAAGTTGGTTTCGCCCTCTGTCGTTCACTGGTTGCAGAAAACCATGACGTTGTCCTCATCGAACAAGATGAGGCTGTCCTCAATCACATTGTCAGTCGCTATGATATCATAGGTCTCCTTGGAAATGGTGCTGACTTTGCCATCTTGGAGCAAGCCGGTGTTCAAGAGTGTGATATCTTTATCGCTCTAACTGAATACGATGAAGTGAATATGATTTCAGCGGTACTTGCTAAAAAAATGGGCGCTAAAGAAACCATCGTTCGGGTACGAAATCCTGAATACTCCAATGCCTATTTTAAAGAGAAAAATATTCTTGGATTTTCACTTATCGTTAATCCAGAACTCCTAGCAGCGCGTGCGATCTCAAATATCATTGATTTCCCTAATGCCCTCTCTGTCGAACGATTTGCTGGAGGTCGGGTCAGTCTCATGGAGTTTGTTGTCAAGGATTCTAGCGGTCTTTGTCAAATGCCAATCTCAGACTTCCGTAAAAAATTTGGTAATGTTATCGTCTGTGCTATGGAGAGAGATCATCAACTGATGATTCCAAGCGGTGATGTGATTATCCAAGACAAGGATAGGATTTTTGTTACGGGAAATCGTGTAGATATGATGCTTTTCCATAACTATTTTAAATCACGTGCAGTGAAAAGCTTGCTTATCGTCGGGGCTGGAAAGATCGCTTATTATCTACTCGGCATTTTAAAAGACAGTCGCATTGATACCAAGGTTATCGAGATCAATCCTGAAAGAGCTCGTTTCTTCAGTGAAAAGTTCCCCAATCTCTATATTGTCCAAGGAGATGGAACTGCAAAAGACATTTTGCTTGAAGAAAGTGCTCCCCACTATGATGCAGTCGCAACCTTGACTGGGGTTGATGAGGAAAATATCATCACTTCTATGTTTCTTGACCGTGTTGGTGTCCATAAGAATATCACCAAGGTCAATCGAACAAGCCTTTTAGAGATTATCCACGCGCCTGATTTTTCAAGTATCATCACACCAAAAAGCATCGCAGTGGATACCATTATGCACTTTATCCGTGGTCGAGTAAACGCTCAGTATTCAGACCTTCAAGCCATGCACCATCTCGCAAATGGTCAAATTGAAACTCTCCAATTCCAAATCAAGGAAGCTAATAAAATGACTGCCAAACCTCTATCACAGTTGAAATTGAAAAAAGGGGTACTCATCGCAGCCATTATCCGAAAAGGAAAAACAATCTTCCCTACTGGAGAGGATATGCTTGAGGTGGGAGACAAGTTACTCGTGACGACCTTATTGCCAAATATCACCAAAATTTATGATTTGATTGAGAGGTAAAAAATGAATAAAAGTATGATTCGTTACCTCCTCTCAAAACTTCTCTTGATTGAGGCTGTTCTTCTCCTAGTCCCTGTTAGTGTAGCGATCTATTACCAAGAATCCAGTCAAGTATTTATCGCTCTCTTTTCTACGATTGGAATTTTAGTCCTTCTCGGTGGTCTAGGCGTTTTACGGAAACCGAAAAATCAGCGGATTTATGCCAAGGAAGGGGTCTTAATTGTTGCTCTCTGTTGGATCCTATGGTCTTTCTTTGGTGGCCTCCCCTTTGTCTTTTCAGGACAAATCCCCAGCGTCATCGATGCCTTCTTTGAAATCAGTTCCGGATTTACGACTACAGGAGCAACTATTCTGAACGATGTTTCCGTTCTCACTCGTTCCCTCCTCTTCTGGCGAAGTTTCACCCACTTGATTGGAGGGATGGGGGTACTCGTCTTTGCACTTGCCATTATGGACAATGCCAAGAATAGTCACTTGGAGGTGATGAAGGCTGAGGTCCCTGGACCCGTCTTTGGCAAGGTCGTATCCAAACTAAAAAACACTGCCCAGATTCTCTATCTGCTTTATCTGGCTCTCTTCTCCCTTTTTGTGGTTATCTACTACCTAGCAGGTATGCCTCTCTATGATAGTTTTGTCATCGCTATGGGAACAGCAGGAACTGGGGGCTTTACCGTCTATAACGACGGAATTGCCCACTACGGTAGCTCACTCATCACCTATCTAGTTAGTATCGGAGTTCTAGTTTTTGGCGTTAACTTCAATCTCTACTACTACCTCATGCTCCGTCGGGTTAAGGCTTTCTTTGGAGATGAAGAACTACGAGCATATATCATCATTGTCCTAGTTTCTACAGGCTTGATTACGCTTAATACGCTCCACCTCTATCAAGGTGTCTCTAAGAGTGTTGAAATGGCCTTCTTCCAGGTTTCCAATATCATCACGACAACAGGTTTTGGTTACGGAGATATTACCAACTGGCCCCTCTTCTCCCAATTTATCCTCCTCTTCCTCATGGGAATCGGTGGATCAGCTGGCTCAACTGCAGGTGGTCTTAAGGTGATCAGAGGACTTATCCTCTCTAAAATCGCAAAAAATCAGATTTTGTCCACTTTATCCCCTCACCGTGTTTTGACTCTACACGTCAATAAAACTGTGATTGATAAGGATACCCAGCACAAGATTCTTAAATATTTTGCTATCTATATGATGATTATTCTCTCTCTCATCTTTATCGTCAGTCTTGATAGCAATGATTTTCTAGTCGTGACCAGTGCGGTCTTCAGCTGTTTTAACAATATCGGACCTATTCTAGGTACAACTTCTAGTTTTGCTATCTTTAGCCCCATCTCTAAAATCCTCCTCTCCTTTGCAATGATTGCAGGTCGCTTAGAGATTTACCCAATTTTGCTACTCTTTATGAAACGCACTTGGTCTAAACGCTAATGATAATACAATTCCCCTTTTACAAGCTAGTAGAAGGGGTATTTTTCTATTAAAAATGAGAAGACCTTTCGGTCCTCTCTTAGTCTGTTTATTTTTTAAGAGCTTCTTTGTATCGAGCAAGTTCTGCTTGATTGGCCCAAACATAGTGACCTGGACGAATTTCTACCATAGATGGCTTATCTGTCTCATAGTCATGTTGGTCAGGATCGTAAACTTTCAAGACCTTCTTGCGTTCCAAGATTGGATCTGGAATCGGTACAGCAGATAGAAGCGCTTGAGTGTATGGGTGGACAGGATTGTTAAACAACTCCTCTGTCTCCGCCACTTCGACGATAACTCCCTTATAGATAACCGCGATACGATCTGAGATAAAGCGAACAACTGACAAGTCATGCGCGATGAAGAGATAGGTCAAGCCCAACTCTTTTTGGAACTTCTTGAGCAAGTTCAAGACTTGCGCGCGAACAGATACGTCTAAGGCTGAAATTGGCTCATCCGCAATAACGAAATCAGGTTCCATCACAAGGGCACGGGCAATCCCGATACGCTGACGTTGACCACCAGAAAACTCGTGTGGATAGCGGGTCAAGTGTTCTTTCAAAAGCCCAACTTCATGAATCATCTTTTGAACTTTTTCTTTTCGATCTTCTTCATCTTTGAACAGATGGTAGTTGTAAAGACCTTCAGAGATGATATAGTCAACTGTCGCACGCTCATTCAAGCTCGCTGCAGGGTCCTGGAAAATCATCTGGATACGACGGATCAAATCTGATGATTCCTTATGAGATTTTTTCCCATTAATTTTATGACCATCAAAGATGATTTCACCTTTACTAGTATTATTTAGACCAATAATGGCACGACCAATGGTTGTTTTCCCACTACCAGACTCACCTACAAGAGAGAAAGTTTCTCCCTTGTTGATAAAGAAGTTGGCGTTTTTAACCGCAACAAACTTCTTACTTCCTTCACCGAAGGAAATTTCTAAATCTTTAATTTCTACTAATTTTTCAGACATTTCCTTCCTCCTAGTCTTCTAGATGAGCAAAGCCCATTTTATCACGAATTTTGTCATGCAAATCTGCAATGACTCCAGGTTTTTCAACTTTAGGAGCATTCTCATGAAGCAACCAAGTCTTAGCCCAGTGGGTATCAGTGACTGAAAACTTAGGTGCTTTCTCTTCAAAATCAATTTGCATCGCATAATCTGAACGAAGGGCAAAGGCATCACCTTTCAACTCAGTATAAAGAGACGGTGGTGTTCCTGGGATAGAGTACAATTCCCCTTTATCATCAGCAAGCTGTGGCAAGCTAGATAAGAGACTCCAAGTGTATGGATGACGTGGATCGTAGAAGACTTCCTCAACAGTACCGTATTCTACAATTTCACCAGCATACATAACCGCTACCTTATCGGCAATACTTGCTACCACACCAAGGTCATGGGTGATAAAGATAATGGTAAAGTGGTACTCATTTTGCAAGGTTTTAAGCAAATCAATGATTTGCGCTTGAATGGTTACATCAAGGGCTGTTGTTGGCTCGTCACAGATCAAGATATCTGGACGACAGGCAAGGGCAATCGCAATAACGATACGTTGGCGCATCCCTCCAGAATATTGGAAAGGATACTCTTCAAAACGTTTTTCAGCATCTGGGATTCCGACCTTGTTCATATAGTCGATTGCCATCTCTTTGGCTTCCTTAGCTGTTTTCCCTTGGTGTTTAATGATAACTTCAGTGATTTGGCTACCGATTGTATTGATTGGGTCCAAACTTGTCATAGGGTCTTGGAAGATGGTCGCAATTTTAGCACCACGAATCTTCTCCCATTCCTTGTTAGAAGTAAGAGCGGTCAAGTCTTGTCCACGATAGTCGATGCTTCCTTGGGCAATACGTCCATTGTCTTCTAACATCCCTGTAAAGGTTTTTGTTAAAACAGATTTACCAGAACCGGACTCACCTACCAAGGCAAGAACTTCTCCTTCAATCAAGTCTAGAGAAACTCCTCGGATAGCCGTCAGAACTTTGTCACGAACGTCAAATTCCACGACAATATCACGAGCAGTCAAAATTACATTTTTTCCTTTTGTCATGTCTACTCCTATCTATGTGTACGTGGATCACTAGCATCCGCTAGGTTTTGACCAACAACGAAAAGAGATAGGGATACCAAGATCAAGGTTGTCAATGGAATCCAGAATAAGTAAGCGTTGGTCGTAACGTTTTGTGAGTAATCTGAGATCAAACGTCCCAAACTTGGCACTGTTACAGGCAATCCCAATCCAAAGAAGGAAAGGAAGGCTTCATAAGAGATGAAGCTTGGCAACATCAAGGTCATTGTAGAAACAATAACAGATACCAATTGTGGCATGATGTTTTTAACAATGATTTTAAAGGTTGGTGTTCCAAGTGTTTGAGAAGCAAGGTTGTATTCCAAGTCACGGTAACGCATGATTTGGATACGAATCATATAAGCAATCCCAATCCAAGTTGTCACACTCATGGCAAAAATCAGATTCCAGAAACCAGCACCGATTGAGTAAGTCAAGACAATGACAATCAAGAGAGATGGAATGTTTGAAATAATGTTATAAACTTCCATCATGACGCGGTCAACAGATTTTGAAATACCCCAAATTCCACCAACAATAACCCCGATCACAAGGTTGATAAAAGTGGCAATTACAGAGATAAGAATTGAATTACGCGCACCAAACCAAACCCCATCAAACAAGGATTTACCATTGCTATCTGTACCAAACCAATGTTCAGCATTGGGTTTGATAAAACGAGCAGAAAAGTCATTGACCTTACTTACATCGTTGAAGTCAAAGTTTGAGAACATTGGGTAAATAAAGCTCATCAAGATAATGGCAACCAAAATCCCCAACATAATGACTGTTGATTTTTTCTTTAGAAATTGTCTAAATACAGAACCCCAGTATGAATAGGCAGGAGCATCAATTGTTTCAGAGGCAAAATCGTCACGTTTTACGAACTGAAATTTTTCTTTATCGATTGTTGACATTATTTGCCTCCTTTCTCTGTCAATTTAATACGTGGGTCAAGCATGGTCATCCAGATATCTCCTACAAAGAGTGAGAAGATAGAAATACATGTAAAGATAAAGACGAGACCAACTACCATTGAGTTGTTTGATGCCTTAACAGAGTCAATCAACATTTTACCCATACCTGGGAAGGCGAAGACTGTTTCTGTCAATGTTGCACCACCAATAACCCCGATTACGGCACCAGGAATACCTGAAACCAAAGGAACCATGGCATTTTTAAAGATGTGTTTATTTGAAATTTCTTTTTCAGACAAACCTTTTGCACGAGCAAAACGAACGAAGTCCTGGGATTGCAAGTCGATCATGTAACGACGAATCCAGATAGCTGTACTTGGCGCACCCAACAAACCTAGAATGACTGCTGGCAAGACATAAGAACGCCAATCTCCAGCTCCCAAGATAGGGAATGAATCTGGAAGACCAATAGATGATCCAATCAAACGCACGATGTAAACCAAGGCAATCGTTGGAAGTGCAAGCAAGAAGGTTAGAGCACCTGTCGAGAAGCTATCAATCCAAGTATTCTTGTGGCGAGCCATGGCAGATCCAAGTGGAATCGCAATCGCATACGAAATAATCAAACCGATCAAACCAGCAACCGCTGAGCTTGCGATCATAGATGGATATTGATAATTGCTTTCTGTAGCTGTATATGGATCGTCTTTACCATAGTTGGCTACTTCACGCGCGTCTGCTTGACTTGGAGATTTGTAAGTACGAGAGTAAATATCTACAGATGAAGTCTTTTTACCCATAGGGAATTGAACTTCTGATGTCTTAGTTTGTCCCTGACCTTGTGTGATAACCTGAAGCACTGGTGTGTTTGCATAAGTTGGGTAAGAATCTCCCAAGTTAATGTTCACAAAGTTTTGGTGTACAAATGGGAATTGATTGTTGAAATACAAAAGGTATTTGTGTTTTGTACCTGAACCAACCAATGACCAACCGATAGCAGGGTCATTTTCAAAACGAAGATAACGCTGCAAGTTTGGATTTTCAGGGTCTTGAATCTTGTTTGGATGATCAATATCAATCAAGTTGGAATAGAATTTGAAAACACGTTCGAAAATCGGAATTTCACGCGTAGCATAGAATTGACCACTTTCTGAGAACACACCGAGTGTCCAACCATTTCCTAGTTGGTTGATGTATTTTTCGTAGATTGCCTTATTGGTATCATTGGCATCCACTGTTACAGACGAGTCCATTGTGCTCGCTCTTTCTTGCAACTCTTTGGTATCGTAGTACTCGATATAGCCCATCCGTTCATAAACGGTATTTTCATAATTATCCCGCTTGTCCGGTGTCGTTGCAATCTTGTTATAGTTGGTATCCTGCTTGAAAATCAATTTTCGAGGAACCATCGTATAAATAATTGTGTATGTCAATGTTGTCACCAAGAAAATAGACAACAATGAACGCAATACACGCATAAAAATATATTTCTTCATATCGTTTCCTTTTAAAATCCCAAAAGAACCTTCTCCTCATGGAGAGAAAGTTCTCTTGAGAGTTATTTATTTAACGTGATTTGTCAATTCTTTTTGAACTTTTTCGTTTGATTCTTTTTTCCCTTTGAGCCATTTCTCACGAGCTTGTTCGTACTCAGCTTTCGTTACAACCTTATCCTGCAACTGAATGTACTTGAAGTAAAGATCTGAACTCTTGTCTCCAGATTGGCTATAAGAAGCTGTGAATGGTACTACACGAGAAATGAATGGTGCTGCACCGCTACCAGACATGGCAGGGATGAAGAGAGAGCTATCTGTCAACCAAGCCTGAGCTGCAGCGTATTTCTCATAACGAACATTCAAATCGCTGGTTTCTTTAGCGGCTTCATCAACTAACTTATCGTATTCTTTCAAACCAACTTGACTAACTGCTGGGTTCGCTGGATCGTCAAATCCCATGTAGGTTTTGGTTTGCGACTTGTTTGTTGATTTGAGGATATCAAGGTAAGTTGATGGATCTTCATAGTCTGGGTTCCATCCAACTGCACCTGATAGATCCCAATCTTCTGCTGCTGCATTTGGTGCATGGTATGTGATATTCAATGCCTCATCTTTAGAAATTTGATGAATATCAATGACTACATTGCCTTCACCAAGCACTGTTTCAACGGACTGTTTGAAGGATTGGATACGAGCAATATACCCTTTGTTTGTTTGATCTACTGGAATATCCAAATGGATTGGGAATTTCACCCCTTCAGCTTCTAATGCAGTTTTAGCTTTGGCAAATTCTGCTTTGGCCTTATCTGCGTTGAAAAGTCCATCTTGACCATCAGCAAAGTTTACGTTTTTCCACTCATCACCATAAGCTGCCATCTTCTCAGTTACCAAGTCACCGAAGGTCTTGTCACCCGCAGCGACAAAATCTGGTTTTACAAAGAGATTACGAACAGCAAGAGGAGCACCTTCCTTACCATTAATTTGCGCTGAATAAGCTGTACGATCAACGGCAAAGTTCAAGGCCTGACGGAAGTCTTTGTTAAGAAGGGACTTCTTAGTTGACGTTTTTTCTTCGTCAGTTGTTTTAGCGGTGTATTTGTAACTTTGACGGTCAATATTGACACCCAAACCAGTAATTCCTGGTCCAGCTGGTGTGTAGTAGATATTGTCTTTGTAGGTCTCCGCTACTTTAGAGTAGTTTGAACTTGTGGGGAAGAGACGAGCATAGCTATAAGCTCCACTTGTAAAGTTCCGTTCAAGAGACTCTTGGTCTGATCCATCATAGAAAGCAAGGGTTACTTTATCAAGATGAACATTTTCCTTGTCCCAATATTGTTCATTCTTCGCAAATTCGATAGAAGACTTGGCAGTCAAACCTTTCAGCAAGAACGGACCATTGTAAAGTAATGATGTAGGATCCGTTGGTTTAGCAAAATCATCCCCTTTTGATTTTTCAAATTCTTCGTTTAATGGCCAGAAGATTGAGTAAGCCATCTTAGAGTTCCAGTATGGTTCTGGTTGGTTCAATGTATACTCAAGAGTATAATCATCAACTGCCTTAACACCTACTGTAGAAAAGTCTTTTGAATTTCCTGCCAAATAGTCAGACAAACCTTTAACAGAATTTTCTGCTAGGTAAAGTGCTTCTGACTTTTTATCTGCTGCGTGTTTTAAACCATTTACAAAGTCTTTAGCTGTCACTTCAGCATATTCTTCCCCCTCAGAGGTAAACCATTTGACACCTTTACGGATTTTGTAGGTATAGGTCAAACCGTCTTTTGAAACTGACCAGTCTTCTGCAACTGCAGGAGTCAAATTCCCATATTTGTCATTTGTAAAGAGACCATCAATACCATTTGAAGTGGCTAATTTAGTACTTTGTTTCCCCGAAGCAAGGTAATCCAATGTTTCAGGATCTGATGAATAAACATATCCATAATTTTTTGGCGCTGTTGAATCAGATGATTTTGAAGAACCGCAAGCAGCTAGTACTCCTGCTGCTAATAAAGCAACACCTGCTGCAACAAATACTCTACTTTTTTTCATATTTTCAACTCCTCTTGAAAAATTTAGGCTTATTGGAAATTATAACATATATTTTTTAAAAAGTAAACGAATTTTCAGAATATTTAGGCGCATTTCCTCAAAAAACTTCTATTTGTCAAAATTCTTGCATTCTTTATTTGTATCTGCAAGAAATACTTTCTAGTCCGACCCTCTTCAGAACGGGATTTTTACAAGCTTTTTCTCACTTCTTCGATCATCATCTGTTTTCTTAAATTGGATTTTAGAATAAGAAACTATTGACGGGAAATGATTTTCAAGGTATAATAATAAACGTTGAGGCGGTATAGCCAAGTGGTAAGGCACGGCTCTGCAAAAGCTTGATCGTCGGTTCAAATCCGTCTACCGCCTTTCAGTACCTGAATTAACAGGAATTAACCAAATGAAAAGCCCGAAAAACGGGCTTCTTTTATTTTTTCTTCAGATAAATACGGATAACTTCGAAAAACTTTTGGGGCGGATTTGGGAAAATATAAAGCAGTGACTCAAGTCACTGCTTTATTCTGTTTCTTCTTCAGGTTCTAGTTCTGTGATTTGAACTTTTACCTTGGTAACACGTCCATTTTTCACCTTATCATTGGTCAGGACAATTTGTTTGTTTTGACTGACCAGTTCATAACTGATTTTTTCAGTTGTTGGAATCGTTCCAACACCCGTCAAATAATAACCGGCGATGGTATCCACATCATCGCTTTCTAGTTCGACACCAAAGTAGTTATTGAAGTCGTTAAGATTCATGGTTCCCTGTGCAATATAGGTGTCTTCACCGATTTGATGGACTTCGATTTCTGCTCGGTCTGTCTCGTCATCAATCTCACCGACAATCTCTTCTAAAAGATCTTCCAAAGTTACCAAACCAGCCATACCACCATATTCATCGAGCAAAATGGCCATTTGTCTTTGGGTATTTCGCAATTCTTTTAGCAAGTCATCCACAAAAATAGTTTCAGGGACAAAGAGTGGATCTTGTAAGATCTTCTTCCAGACAATATTTTCAAAGCCATCTGCATAGGCAGCGTTTAGCAAACGCTTGGTATGAATCAAACCAATCACATTGTCCTTATCCCCATCATAAACAGGGATACGTGAGAAATTTTGCTTTAGAATACTTTGGATAATGGTTTGACTATCATCCTGAATATCCACCATAAAGGCATCCGTCCGAGGAACCATGACTTCTCTCGCCATCAGCTCATCTAGAGAGAAAATCCCTTGTAACATCTCGATTTCGTCTGCATCCAAAGTTTCCTCACTTTTGGTCAACATGTACTCAATTTCATCTCGAGTCATTTTTTCATCCGCATCATCAAAGGTCATTGGCGTTAAACGACTCAAGAGATTGGTTGAAGCAGATAACAACCAGACAAAGGGACTGACAATCTTCCCAAGCCCAATGATAATCGGAACAGAGCGAATGGCTAAGGCATCTTTTAGATTAAGGGCAATCCGTTTAGGATAGAGTTCACCAAAAACAATAGAGATGTAGGTCAAGAATGCCAAAGAGAGGAAACTTGCAATGGCATAAGTTGTTTCTCCATTCCCCATCCAAGAGGCAATTACTTGTCCAAGTGTATCTGCCAATTTTGCCCCTGACAAGATCGTGATCAAGGTGATACCGACTTGAATGGTTGATAAAAAGTGGTTAGGATTTTCAAGTACCTTTAACAAACGAATGTAACGTTTGTCTCCCTCTTCTGCCTTTTGCTCTACTCGGGAACGGTTTAGTGACACCATCGCCATTTCAGTGGCTGAGAAAAAAGCATTTAACAGGGTCAAGATAAATAACAATACAAACTGTAGCAACAAATTCTGACTGCTCGGGTCTTCCATAGTCCTTCTCCTAAAATAGTATCTTGTGTTCCATTATATCATAAAATCCATCAGGATTCACATTATTTTTCATTTAAAGAACAACTCCCCTGCCTATAGAAGACAAAGGAGCTGTTTTTATAGTATCTATTGTTTCTAATCTATCACTGTTACTTGACCTGTTCTGTAATCAAGTTGGATTCCCTTTTGAACATTGGGGATTAGGACATTGAATTCCAATTCGCCATCTGAAGACTTGGCTTCGATTTGTGAAGCGGATGGAACTAGGTCCTCATTTGTCGCATAGTGGAGCGTCACGCGATAACGGACCCTCTTATTTTGGTCCAAGGCTTTTCTGACCAAACTCTCATAGTAGTTCTGACCTGTTGAATCCTCAGCCTGAGCCTGATTGGCCCAAGCTGTCTGGACTGCAATGTTCTTGGGATTGCTGGTAGAGGCATCAAAACCATCCAAACCACCTATCAAGGCATAGCCCAGCAGGTGTCCTCTATCGACTGCATGTGTATAGGCTCCCTTTAAATTCTTGACCTGATGCCATCCTGGTGGCGTCCATGAGGTTGAGCCATTTCCAGTCTCTTCGCGATTTTTATACTGCCGAGTCGCTTTGGATAAGATGGCATTGGCAACAGTTGGGACTGTTTCTTTTCCAACTATCTTTGTTTTATTATCCGCATAGGGTTTGCTAGAAACTTTGGCATCTAGATTGGTTTTATTGCCATTTACGACAAAGGCACCTGCCCCATTCCACTCGAGATTACCCTTGATTTGGTTTTTGATTGACTCAGTTAAGACACTTTCTGCCAACTCCTGACTGGGAGCTTCTGAAGCTTGTTTTTTCTGACTAACCTTTGTTCTAGGGGAGTTTGGCGCTGTCTGCATCTGCTTGATATAGTAGCTTCCAGCAGCCAAGAGTAAGAATAGAAGTAACCCTATCAGAGCTTGTCTTGTTTTTTTGTCCATTTTTCTCCTTATTTCTTTAGAAAAAGACTGGTCTCCCAGTCTAATTTCCTGTAAATTTGCTAATCAATTCCTGCCACTTTGCTGGAGACAAGATTGCCCATGGATCCTGTCCCTTTCCTAGGATACCATAGCCAACCATTAAGCCGATTCCTAAAGCTAGAAAGCCAAGCAATAGTACGATAAAAATCAACAGTAAACGACGGAGTACATAGCGTAAGTTTTTATTCTTCTTCATCATTTACCTCAATTCGCTGAATCTTCGCTCCTAGCTGAGCCAATTTCTCATGGAAACGGTAGTAACCTCTATCAAGGTGGACTAACTTACCGACAACTGTTTCTCCCTGTGCCACCAGACCTGTCAAAATCAAAGCAGCACTAGCGCGAAGGTCCGTTGATAAAACTTCTGCCCCCTGTAAAGCCTGTCCCCCAACAATACGAGCTGTGTCACGGATAATCTCTGAGTGCAAGCCCATACGGCGCATTTCCTCTAAGTGTTGGAAGCGATTCTCAAACACCGTTTCCACCATGGTGGATTCCCCTTTTGCGACTGTCATCAGGGCTGTAAATTGTGCCTGCATATCTGTTGGAAATCCTGGGTGCGGTAAGGTTTTTACATGAACAGCCTTGAGATTTTCAAGTTGAGAACGAACACGGATGCCTTCTGACTCCTCTGTCACTTCAACACCCATTTCAAGTAGTTTTGAGATTAAGGGGCGATTGTGCTCCCAAACTGCATCACGAACGAGGACATCGCCACCTGTCATAGCTGCAGCCACCATAAAGGTTCCTGCTTCGATACGGTCCTGTACCACATTATGAGTCGTACCATGGAGGTCCTCGACACCAGTTACTGTGATTGTTTCGGTACCAGCTCCCTTGACCTTGGCTCCCATTTCATTAAGGAGAATAGCGAGGTCAACAATTTCCGGCTCACGCGCAGCATTTTCTATCACTGTCACACCGTCAGCTAGAGTTGCCGCCATCATGAGGTTTTGTGTTGCGCCGACACTAGGGAAGTCCATGTAGATATGAGCGCCATGCAGGCGTTCTGCCTTAGCTTCGATGTAACCAGCTGTCTGGGTAATCTTTGCCCCCATAGCTTCCAAACCTTTGAGGTGGAGGTCAATGGGACGACTCCCGATGGTACATCCCCCTGGCATAGAAACTTTGGCATGGCCTACACGAGCAAGGATTGGTCCCAAGACAACGATGGATGCACGCATCTTGCTGACATACTTGTATGGAGCTTCCTCCGTTATATCACCAGTCGCATCAACCTCGACAACATGAGCTTCCTCATCAAAGTCCACCTTGGCATTCAGACCACGAACTACTTGATTCATGGTGAAAACATCTGACAAGATTGGGACGTTCTGCAAGACTGTCTTACCCTTGCTTGCTAGAATAGTCGCTGCCAACAAAGGCAAGACTGCATTCTTTGCTCCCTCGATCGTCACACTCCCGACCAGACGATTATCCCCGCCTTGAACCACAATTTTTTCCATAGTTGTTTCCTTTACTTTTGATTTTATAATAGTCCTCTAAGTGCTTCTTGCCACAGTTGGTACAAACTAATAAAGAATGAACTCAAGATGTAGCCCATCACAATACTAAAGAAGCCTACCAACAAACGAACCTTTTTTGTGTTAGTAGCGGTCACTTTTAAAACCTTTTCCCATCTCACAAGATCCTTCAAAAGGTAAAAACTCAAATAAATAAAGAGTATATGACTACTTAGAGTGAATAATAATTGAACCATTTGACTATTATACCATCTTATCGGCTTGCGCGCTAGTTTTCAATTTTTCTACAAATTAGGGATTGTTTTTAAGGTAATCAATTGCATCCTGCAAAGTCTTAACGGGGACGATTTTCATCTCTGTTTTGATCGTTTTAGCAGCTTCTAGGGCTGTTTCATAGTTGCTTTTCGCATTGGGATCTGCTTTTTTTGCTTCCTCGGTGACTGGATTGTCAGGAGCAAAAAAGATGTTGGCTCCCTGACGAGAGGCTGCCACCACTTTTTTGTCAATTCCACCGATGTCACCAACATTCCCATCACGATCAATGGTTCCCGTTCCCGCAACTATGCGGCCATTACGAAGTCCTGGATCTGCTATCTGGGTGTAAATAGCGAGACTAAACATGAGACCGGCACTTGGCCCGCCGATACCAGCTGTTGAAAAGCGAATGGGAACGTCACTGGTCACTTCCGTACGGTCAATCAGACCAATCCCAATCCCGTTTTTTCCGTTTTCGAGAGTGATAATTTTACCTTCGGCAGACTTGACTTTTCCGTCTTCTTCATAGGTTACCTTGACCGTATCCCCTAATTGTTGAGAGTTGACATAGTCGACCAAGTCTTTTGAACTGTCAAATGTTTTGTCATTAACAGCCGTCACGGTGTCTGCTATGTTCAGAATGCCCTTAAAAGTTGAATTGTCCGTCACGGTCAAGACATAGACTCCCAGATACTTGAGTTCGATATCCTTTCCAGCCGTCTTCAATCCTTGATACTTGGCCATGTTTTGAGAAGTTTGCATGTAGAACTGATTGATCCGCATAAACTCCGCATCCGTAGAGCCACCTGTAGTTTCCTTGGCACTTCTAATATCTGTGAAAGGTGTTAACCAAGCATAGACAAGATGCGATAGAGTTGCGTGTCGAATACCGACTGTCACAAACTGGTAAGCTCCTGCTTCTGTGTCTTCTGTTTCATTGACTTTCAAAACGCGACGAATATCTTCCGCTCCACCTGGAACTTCTATGTAGTAAGGTAAAGGTACTACAAAGGCTAAAAAAGTCAATACTAGTGCTAGGATGACATATAAGGGCCATCTAGTTTTTTTCTTCATGTTCTAATTCCTCCACAACACTGTTTGGGACATATTGCTGAATCTCCTGGTCAAACTTCAGAAGTTCTCTCACGGCCGAAGAGCTGATATAAAGATGCTCTGGGCGACTATATAGGTAAATGGTTTCGATTTCTGGAGCCAGTTGATGATTGTAGTAGTCAAAGCTAGACTCGTATTGCAAGTCGGTGGCATTCCGCAAGCCACGGACAAGGGTCTTAGCCCCCAGTCTTCTTGCAACATCGACGACTAGTTGGTCATGAGAAGTCAGCACCTCTACATTACCTAAATGCGCCACCGCTTTTTTGACTGCCCGTTTGCGATTTTCAACAGGGAGAAAACCTTGTTTGTGGGGATTGTAGAACACCCCGACATAGAGCTTATCAAAGAGTTTGCTGGCACGTTCAATGATATCCAGATGTCCATTTGTCATCGGATCAAATGAACCTGTAAATAATCCAATTTTATCTGACATAAACTGTCACCTTACTAATCCCATATATTTTTTCCTTCCAGATGCCTAAGCAGGCGATTTCTTCTGGAAGTTCTACAGACTTATCGGTTTCGCAGACAACCATGACCTCTTCGGAGAAAAGGTTTCTTTCTGCCATTTTTTCGATATCTGCAACGATTTGTTCCTTGGCATAGGGAGGGTCTAAAAAGACCAGGTCAAAGGGACCTTTCACTTGCTCCAAGGCCCGTTCAGCCTCCATCTTTAAGAGCTGAAATTTGGAAACTTCCTTGGTCATTTGAATGTTTTCAGCGATGATAGCTTGCGCCTTTCGATCCCGTTCCACTAAGACAGCATGGGACATCCCACGCGAGACTGCCTCAATGGATAAACCACCACTGCCAGCATAGAGATCCAGGACACGACCGCCCTCAAAATAGGGACCTATCATGTTAAAGATAGCTCCACGCACCTTATCTGATGTCGGCCTCGTCGTCTTGCCTTCTAGCGTCTTGAGGGGACGCCCTCCGTAGATTCCTGATACGATTTTCATACCGTTTATTATACCAAATTATGGGCAAAAAGAGAAAGAAAACCGAACCTTGCGGTTCGATTCTCTACAAAATATTTTCGTACGTATCGCGAACTTCTTGAGGCCAGACACTGGTCTGGACCTCTCCGATGTGTTTCTTACGAAGAAGGAACATGGCCATACGAGACTGTCCGATACCTCCACCAATTGTCAGTGGGAAAAGGCCGTTAAGCAAGGCTTTATGCCATTCCAGCTCAAGACGATCTTCGTCTCCTGTAAGAGCCACTTGGCGACGAAGGGTATCCTCATCTACCCGAATCCCCATTGATGAAAGTTCAAAGGCACAACCAAGAGATTCGTTCCAAACGAGAATATCGCCATTCAACCCCTTGTAGCCATTTTCAGACTCTGTTGTCCAGTCATCGTAGTCAGGTGCACGGCCATCATGAGGTTTTCCGTCAGGCAACTCGCCACCGATACCAATCAAGAAGACTGCACCGAACTCTTTACAGATCGCATTTTCACGCTCTTTCGGTGTTAGATCTGGATAGCGTTCCACCAACTCTTCTGTATGGATGAAAGTGATTTGTTTTGGCAAGATGGATTCGATATCGTAGCGCGCTTCTACTGCTAGCTCTGTCAGACGGATAGCCTTGTAAATCTTCTCAACGGTTTCTTTGAGATAGGCGATATTGCGTTGACCATTTGGGATAACCTTCTCCCAATCCCACTGGTCCACATAAACAGAGTGGGTCGCATCGAGCGAATCTTCGTCTGGACGAAGGGCTTTCATGTGAACAAACAGACCTTCACCTTCACCAAAACCAAAGCGAGCCAAGGTATGGCGTTTCCATTTGGCAAGTGAGTGAACGACTTCATAGGTTTCATCTGGAATCTGCAAAACCTTGACAGATACTGGATTTTCGACACCTGACAGGTTGTCCTGCATCCCATCTCCGACCTTGCTCAAGATAGGACCTTGAACTTCAACAACTTCTAACTTATCTTTCAAATACTGGGTAAAAGTGTTTTTGACAAAGGAAATTTCTTCTTGTTGATGAATAAAACTTTTCTTCATAAACAGCTCCTCAAAAATTAGTTAAAAGCATTATACACCTATTTCCAAGAAAAGAAAAGAGTAAATAAGAAAAAGTCAGTGCTCTTTTGAACACTGACTCTGTCATTCATTAATCGTTTCGACCAAAGATTCGTAAGATGCTAAGGAAGAGGTTGATAAAGTCTAGATAGATACTGAGAGCCATTGAAATGACCCAACCTGTCGCTACTTGCCCTCGTGACTGCTCATAAACATAGCGAATCTTTTGGTTGTCCCAAGCAATCAAACCTGAGAAGACCAAGACCATGGCAATACTAATCATGTAGTCAAAGAAACTATTGGCTAAAAATAGATTCACAACCATGGCAATGATGAGACCAACAAGCGCTGCCATCAAAGCTCGTCCCATTCCACTCAAATCTTTCTTAGTGAAAATTCCGATTGTCGCCATGACAAAGAAGAGAAGGGCGCTGGATACAAAGGCCGATAAGACGGTCCCTGGTGTATAAAAGGCTACGACGAAACTCAGCGTAAAGCCATTTAAAACAGAATAAACTAAAAATACTGGGAGAGCTGCTGGGCTATTTTTTGCAGCCATGCTACTTGCAACAAAGACTAGAGCAAGTTCTGCAAAAGTTGCAATCATCAACCAGAGACGGCCATGCATTAAAAAGTAGACCAATTGGGACTGAAAGACTGTCAACATCAAAGCTGACACGAGAGCCGATAGACCAATCCCAAGTCCCACAAAGGCATAAACCTTAGCGTAAAATTGATTGAGACCTGAACGTTCTTGAATAATTGTTTGATTCATTCTGATTCTCCTTTTTCTATAAATATGTCTTGATTATAACAAAGATTTTCTAAATTAGCTGAAATAAAACATCAAAACGCCTGCTGCAACTGCCACGTTGAGACTTTCTGCTCGGCCTTTCATGCCAATGTGAACCAGCTGATCAGCACTCTCAGCCATGACAGAACTAATCCCCTGTCCTTCATTTCCCATGACTAAAGCAAAGTTTTCTAGGAGAGAAAGTTCACGATAGTCCTTGGATTCTTTGGATAAGGTCGTTGCTAGAATGGGCAAATTGCTCTTCTTTGCCTCTGCTATAAAGTTTATAGGAGACAGCCGATAGATGGGCAAATGAAAATGACTTCCTTGCATGGAACGTAAGGTCTTGAGACTGTAGATATCTGCTGACTTGTCTGAAACAATGACCCCTGTAAAACCTGCAGCGTCCGCAGTCCGAACCATGGTGCCCACATTACCAGGATCTTGAATATCTTCTAAAAATAGAAACTTACCCTGACTAAAATCAGGCAGGCCCACTTCTTCTTTTTGAATAACTGCGACAATGCCTTGAGGGGTTTGCGTATCTGCTAAATCTCGCAAAATCTCCTCTGAAACCCAGATAGTTTGAGGAAAGGCAGCTAACTGATCTCGGTAACTTTCTAGGGCAAAGACCTTTTCAATCGTCACTCCTGCTTGAACAGCTTCTTCAAACAAGTGCCAGCCCTCAATCAAATAAGCAGACTTTCGATATTTTTTTTGATGTAATTTCTTGGCATTTTTTACCACAGAATTGGCTTTTGAGGTTATAATAGTCATAGAAATATTATATCACAATCAAAGGGGTTTGGTATGCAAAAGGTTAGAATGATTGCCCAAGGCAGGGTACAGGGTGTTGGTTTTCGCTGGGGTGTTTATACTTTAGCTCTTGAAATCGGTGGCATCACTGGTCGTGTTTGGAATAATGACGATGGCACAGTGGAAATTCTTGCTCAGGCAGACTCCTCTGCCACTATGGCAAAATTTATCCAAGAAATCCGAAAAGGTCCGACACCTTTTTCAAAAGTTACCTATCTAGATGTACAAATGAGCAACTTTTCATCCTATTCTGACTTCAAAGTCGCAAATTAGGTCTCTAGAACTATTGTATATTTTACAAAAAAACAGTAGAATAGAAAGGTATAATTTTTAAAGAAGGAATGAATACATTGAAATCTATTAAACGTTTTGCCCTCTCTGCTATGGGAGTGGCTATGCTACTCGTCTTGACAGGCTGTGTCCAAGTAGACAAAGCAACAGGTAAGCCAATTGGTCCCGTTTGGGATTTCTTGGGTGCTCCGATGGGAGAAGCTATCAAGTACTTCGCTACTGATAAAGGTCTAGGCTTCGGGGTTGCTATCATTATCGTAACCATTATCGTGCGCTTGATTATCTTGCCACTTGGTATCTACCAATCATGGAAGGCGACACTTCACTCTGAAAAGATGAACGCCCTCAAACACGTACTCGAACCACACCAAACACGTCTCAAAGAGGCAACAACTCAGGAAGAAAAACTAGAAGCGCAACAAGCTCTCTTTGCAGCTCAGAAAGAACACGGCATCAGCATGTTCGGTGGTGTAGGATGTTTCCCTATCCTCATTCAAATGCCTTTCTTCTCTGCTATCTACTTTGCAGCCCAACATACTGAAGGGGTTGCTCAAGCAAGCTACCTAGGAATTCCTCTAGGTTCACCAAGTATGCTCCTCGTAGCCTTTGCTGGTGTCCTCTACTACCTCCAATCAATTCTCTCACTTCATGGAGTAGAAGACGAGATGCAAAGAGAACAACTTAAGAAAATGATCTACATGAGCCCTCTCATGATTGTCGTCTTCTCCTTCTTCTCACCAGCCAGTGTGACGCTTTACTGGGTTGTCGGTGGTTTCATGATGATTCTCCAACAGTTCATCGTTAACTATGTTGTTCGTCCAAAACTTCGCAAAAAAGTTCGTGAAGAATTTGCCAAAAATCCACCAAAAGCAAGTTCATTTTCAACTGGAGGCGGACGCAAAGATGTCACTCCAAACCAAGCAACTGCGATCATGACCAATAAGAAACATAAAAAACGCAATGCTGGTAAACAACATTCTAGAAAATAAGAAAAAGGCTTAGCTGAAAGGCTAGGCTTTTTATACATCACAAAAGCCCGATGTCTCCATCAGGCTTCTTTTTTATCCATGAACACGTTTCATGTAATCTTGGTAACTTTCTGTATCCATCAATTCCTTGGCATTCTTGACACGGTCTGCTGTTGGAGGTTTGACCCCTTCGAGCGAATAAGGAATTCCAAGTTCACGCCACTTGAATTCTCCCATCGTATGATAAGGTAGAATTTCAAACTTGTCGACGTTTTTGAGGGTTTTTACGAACTTCCCAAGTTCAATCAAATCTTCATCACGGTCTGTCAATCCTGGTACGAGAACGTGGCGAATCCAAACAGGCTTCCCAATATCTGATAGGTACTGGGCACAGGCCAAGATATTTTTATTGGTTTGGCTTGTGACAATCTTGTGCTGTTCTTCGTTGATTTCCTTGATATCCAAGAGAACCAAGTCTGTCACCGCCATGAGTTTATTAAACTTTTCGAGATAACGTGGTTTATTACGGAACGGAAGGGCACAGGTATCCAAGGTACAGTGGATTCCTTTTTCCTTGGCCTTGGTAAAGAGGGCAATTAGGAAATCAATCTGTAAGAGGGCTTCTCCTCCACTAACAGTGATTCCTCCCTTGTCTCCCCAGAAGCCACGGTAGCGAAGGGCTTCTGTCAAGACATCGTCTACTGTCCGTTCGCGTGATTTATTGGTCTCCATAGCCCATGTATCAGGGTTATGACAGTACTGGCAACGCATGTGACAGCCCTGCAAAAAGACAATGAAACGAATCCCAGGGCCATCTACCGCCCCAAAACTCTCTGTCGAATGCACCATTCCTGTCACTTGTCCATAGTCAATTGTTTCTTCAGACATATCGTCACCTTCCTTGAAACCGTTTTATAGTTTTATTATATCACGAGTAAGGTGAAAAACAAGGTTTTTTTGTCTATTTTTTAGAAAGCAATCTGTTTTTCACTTTCATTTTCAATTTCTTTTACTGATCCGATTCAAAATCAAAACCATACAAGGTTGCAAAATAGTCCTCAGGACGCTCTGCGCGGCGGATTTGGCGGGTTTTTCCTTCTTCGGTATAGAGGATTTCTGCCGAGCGTAGTTTGGCATTGTACTGGTAACCCATGGAGAATCCATGTGCACCTGTATCATGAATCACCAGTAAATCACCGATTTCTGTATGAGGTAGTTCGCGGTTCACTGCAAATTTATCATTGTTTTCACAGAGTGAACCGACCACGTCTACCACCTCAACAGGTTCATCTGGATGAGTCAGATTGGTGATATGGTGGTAGGCTCCATACATGGCTGGGCGCATGAGGTTGACTGCTGATGCATCCACACCTAGATAGGTACGATAGGTTTTTTTCTTATGAGTGACTCTTGTGACCAAAGCTCCGTGAGGGGCTAACATAAAGCGGCCTAATTCTGTGAAAATCTTAACCTGACCAAGTCCTGCAGGTGTAAGAACTTCCTCATAAACCTTACGCACCCCTTCACCAATCACAGCAATGTCATTTGGCTCCTGGTCTGGACGGTAATTGACTCCGATTCCGCCAGAAAGATTGATAAAGTCTAGCGAAATACCCAACTTTTCCTTGATTTCAACGGCTAATTCAAAAAGCTGACGCGCCAACTCTGGGTAGTAGAGATGGGTGACAGTATTGGATGCTAGGAAAGAGTGAATCCCAAATGTCTTGGCTCCTTTTTCCTTCAAAACCGCAAAGGCTTCAAAAAGCTGGTCCTTGGTCATCCCAAACTTGGCTTCTCCAGGATTGTCCATGATATCTGTCCCTAGCTCAAAAACGCCTCCAGGATTGTAACGACAAGAGATGATTTCTGGAATACCTGCTGCTCGCTCTAGATGTTCAATATCTTCAAAGGCATCCAAGTTAATGGTCGCACCTAATTCACGCGCATAGGCATATTCCTTGTCAGGCGTGTTGTTAGAAGAGAACATGATCTCAGAACCCGGAAAATCCAGTTTATGGCTCATCAAGAGCTCTACATAACTAGAACAGTCCACACCGCAACCTTCCTCTTGGAGGATTTTCAAGATGGCTGGGGTTGGAGTAGCCTTAACTGCAAAATATTCTTTGAATCCCTTATTCCAAGCAAAGGCCTGGTTGACTGCTCGCGCTTTCTCGCGAATCCCCTTCTCATCATACAAGTGAAAAGGAGTCGGGAACTCTGCAACAATTGTTTCTAAATCTTCACGGCTGATAAATGGTGTTTTCATAAGCATCCTTCTATTCTGTTTGCAAAGAAAGGCTGGGACAATCGTTCCAACCTTTAGTTCTATCTCTTATTTGTCTTCGTCAAAGATATTTCCAATCTCAACATCGATGGATTGGTTCTTAACATCAATATTGGTTACTTTCAAGAGTGACTTGTAATCAAACTGCTTTTCACGTTCTTCTTGGGCATTGTCTGCAAAGACTGCGACACCAGCTAGTTCAGAGTCAAACTCACGCAAGAGACTAATCATCCCGTTGACCGTTCCGCCACCTTTCAAGAAGTCATCCACAATCAAGACACGACTGCCTGCCTTGAGACTGCGTTTTGAAAGGAACATTTTCTCAATGCGGTCACCGCTGGAACCTGAAACATAGTTGACGCTGACCGTTGAACCTTCGGTAATTTTCAAGTCACGACGCACAATGACAAATGGAACATTGAGGACATTGGCAACTGCATTTGCGAGTGGCACCCCTTTTGTTGCTACTGTCATAACAGCATCAATTTTTTGGTCCATAAAGCTCTTGGCAATGATACGCCCAATATTTTTCAAAATGGCAGGCGTACTAAGCAAATCAGACAGGTAGATATAACCACCTGGCAAGATACGGTCGCTTTCTGAAAGTTTGTCACGCAAATCTGCGATCATTTCTTTGGCTTCATGGCTTGAGATTGATGGTGTAAAGATAACGCCACCACCTGCTCCCGTCACAGTCTGAATATGACCGATTTCGATTTCCTCAAAGGCACGCTTGATAATCACGATGTCCTCTGAAATCGATGATTTAGCAGATTCGTACTTTTCTGCAAAGGTGTTGAGACTGGTTAGTTTGTATGGATTATTAATCAAATAGTTGGAAATGACAACCATCCGATCACTTCTTCTTAATTTCATTTTTATTTACCATTCCATTTAATTTTGATATTTTATCCATTATACCATATTCACATAAAAAAACGAACATTATTGCGTAAAAAATGCTCGTTTTTCTTAAATTATTAATCTAAATCTGGTTTATAGAAGGAACGATTGTCCATAGCAAAGATTTTATTGGTCATCTCACCTTTGTCCACCAAAGCAAGAGCTGTTGACATCATCATCATGCTGGCATCTAGATTGTCAATCATATGGATAATCTCTGCTTCCATAATGCGCGGACGGACTGGACTTCCATACTCCAGTAAGCCATGGTGACTGAGGATGACATGGCGCAGTAGCACCACTTCTTCTCTAGTATCATCGATGCCTAGTTCCATGACAGTCTTGGTAATTTCACTATCGATCAGGGCGATATGGCCGATGAGATTGCCTCGCACTGTGTACTCCGTCTGGTCTGGTCCCGTCAACTCAACAACCTTGGCCAAGTCATGCAACATAATTCCCGCATAGAGGAGGCTCTTATTGAGCTGAGGATAAATCTCACTAATGGCATCTGCTAAGCGCACCATGGTTGCTGTATGATAGGCCAAACCCGTCTCAAAGGCATGGTGGTTGGTCTTTGCAGCTGGATAGGAGTAGAATTCCTTATCATACTTGGTGTAGAGACTGCGAACGATACGCTGCCAGACAGGATTTTCAATCTTGAAAATCATTTGCGACATGTAGTCACGAATCTCCTTGACATCAACTGGCGACTTGACCTTGAAATCAGCTGGATCATTGGGTTCCCCAGGCTGAGGTAAACGAAGAGTAATTTGATTGACTTGAGGTGTATTATTATAAACTTCTCTGCGCCCCTGCATGTGGACGACTTTCCCAGCGGTAAAGGCCTCAACGTTATGAGGTTGGGCATCCCAGAGTTTCCCTTCAATCTCGCCACTATCGTCTTGGAAGGTAAAGGCTAGGTAATTTTTCCCAGCACGCGTCTGTCTCAAGTCAGCTGATTTGATCAGGTAAAAGCCTTCAAACAGCTCATCTTTTTTCATGTGACTAATCTTCATATTCTTCCTCATCTTCTTGGAAATGGAGTAGATCAAGCGCAGGCTCATCTTCTGATAACTCAATGTGACGGAGCGTCCGCTCGATAGCTGTGGTACGACGGTTTAATAATTCATCAATATTGCCAGAGGCATGTTGGAGATGTTTTTGTGCCTTGACCAGAATGCCACCAAACTTGCCAAACTCGGTCTTGACACTAGCTAGGGTCTTGCTGATATGGTCAGCACTCTTCTGGATATTGAGAGTTTTGAAGCCAACCGATAGGGAGTTGAGCAGGGCTGATAGGGTACTTGGACCAGCAACAATAATCTGCTCCTCCCGTCTCAAATCATCAAAGAAGACCGGATTGCGAACAATCTCTGAGTAAAGTCCTTCTGTCGGAACAAACAAGACTCCAAAATTGGTCGTCCGAGGCGGCGCTATGTACTTACTCTTGATATCCTTGGCGAAGCGCTTGACGCTTGCTAAAAGTGACTTGCGACAACGTTCGATTTCGTCCTTATCGCCTGCTTCATAGGCTTCTTCCAAGCGGTAATAATCCGCCAGTGGAAACTTGGAGTCAATCGGTAAGTAGACACATTCCTGGTCACCCTGTCCAGGTAACTTGATGGCATACTCTACTCGCTCGCTAGAGTTTTCAACCGTTGCAAATTCTCGTTCGTACTGGGCAGGTGTCATGATGTCTTCGATGATTTGCCCCAGTTGCAATTCACCCAGAATCCCTCGCGTCTTGGTTCCAGAGAGAACCTTATTAAGTGCACCAACATCACGGGCAACTGTCTGCATCTCTCCAAGACCACGATTGACAGACTCCAGTTGCTTGGAAACTGTCTCGAAGGAAGCCTGCAAGCGCGTCTGTAAGGTCTTTTCCAACTTTTCCTCGACCGTTTGACGCATTTGTTCCAAACGTTGCTCATTGGACTCCTGCAAGGCTTGGAGACGTTGGTCGGTCTTATCTCTGGTTTGAAGGAGATTCTCGTTCATCTCCTGTCTAACTTGAGTCAGGCCTTGGTGCAACTCCATTCGCACTTCCTGCAAACGGTCACTGACAGCTACTTCTAAGTCTTTTTGATCTAGCTGACTGGCTTGCCTAGCTTGGGCAAAACGATAATCCAGTTGATCTGAAAGATTGTCTGCCTGATCCTCCAAACTCTTGGCTAGGTACTTGTCTTGCTTATCCTGCCTTTGCCAAATGAGAAAGAGCCCAGCTAGGTTGGCAATTAATAATAGTAGTAATACAGTCTCCATCCTACCTCCTGTCCTTGCTATGCAAGACAACCACATAGCCATCAGGGCAAGTCACCGAAACTTCCCTATCTATATATTCGTTAGAAGCGTACACTTTTTTAAAGAAAAAATTTTCCTCTGTCAACTCATACTTGGCACCGAGAATGGTCAGCTGGCTATCCCGAACTGGTATAAAAGCTAGATAATCGTAGTCTGAACGGGGCTCTAGCTGACTGGTCCCTTCTGGACAATAGGCAATCAAGTTTTGCCCATCCTCAATCGCTATCTGGCGCATATAGGGTGCCAACTTGGGATTGCTAGGCAGAAAGACATTGGCCAGCATATGATCAATACGACCACCCAAAGCCCCAAAAATAGTCACCTGAGCCTGAGAATTTTGCTCAAAGATGGTCAAGAGAGCCAATTCCAGATCCGTATCATCTTTTTCTGGCTGAGCTTGAACAAAATGTTGGGTACGTTTTTGAATCAACTGACGTTCGTCTGCAGTCACCGAATCAAAATCCCCAACTGCTAGAGTGAGAGGCATATCTTCTTCCAAGACCCAGAGTGAGCCTCGATCCACACCGACAAAGCAATCAAAATTCGTCCGATAATGACCGCGATCTCCGCCGGCAAAAACGGCAACCCTAGTCCAATTGTTTTCTGAGAGTTTGCACTCGTTCATTGACATCTCCCTTAAAGACATAGGATCCTGCTACAAAAACGGTCGCACCAGCTTCTTTAGCTTGAGAAATGGTCTGATCATCAATCCCACCATCGACTTCGATCTCAAAGTTCAAACTTTTTTCCTCACGAAGGGCAACCAACTCACGAATCTTATCCATGGTTTCAGGCAGAAAAGTTTGCCCACCAAATCCAGGGTTAACCGTCATGACCAAGACTTGGTCAACTAGGTGAAGGACGTGCTTAATGGCTTCAACAGGCGTACCAGGATTGATAACAACTGAAGGTTTGACACCAAGAGAGCGAATCTTTTGAAGTGCTCCATGAATATGAGGTGTTGCTTCCACATGGATGCTGATGATATCCGCTCCCGCACGCGCAAAGTCTTCTAAATGGTGTTCTGGATTAGCTACCATCAAGTGGCAGTCAAAGACCATCTTGCTATGGGGGCGAAGAGCTTCAACCACACCTGCACCAAAACTGATTTGCGGTACAAAGTGACCATCCATGATATCGATATGGGCATATTCTGCACCAGTTGCTTCTAAGCGTTTGATTTCACGTTCAAAGTTGGCATAATCTGCTGCCAGAATTGACGGAGCAATCTTGTATTGAGACATAGGTTTCTCCTTATTTTGGAATTTTTTTGCTGACTTTTTTATAGGTTTCTCTGCGATTTTCAATCTCACTGAGAAATTGCAGGTAGTTGTCAAAACGGAAGGATGCAATGATACCCTCTTCGACAGCCGGCTTAACCGCACAGGACGGTTCATGGGTATGGGTACAAGTACGGAATTTACAGTCTCGACTGACACTGACAATCTCTGGAAAAGCCTGATTGAGGTCTTCAGCCGTTGACACTTCATAATCCAGTGATGAAAAACCTGGTGTGTCCGCGATTTTACCCCCATTGAGGTTGTAAAAACTAACAGCTCGAGTGGTATGACGACCGCGACCCAGACTGTCTGAGATCTCTCCTGTTTCAAGATTGAGGTCCGGTGCGATTTTATTGAGGAGGGTTGATTTTCCAACACCTGTCTGCCCCATAAAGACCGTCACTTTTCCTGTCAACAAAGGCAGGAGTTCCTCTTTACTGGTCACAAAGTCATAGCCGATGTCACCGTATGTCTGCTGGTAAAAATCCAGTTCTCCTCTATCTTCCAGCAAGTCCATTTTAGAAATATAAACGATAGGATGGATGTCCTTGTGTTCCAAAAGAACCAAGAAACGATCCAACAAGTTGCTGTTGAAGTCCGGTTCCTTGACGGACATGATCACCACAGCTTGGTCAATATTGACAATAGGTGGACGGACCAGACTGTTTTTCCGTTCATGAATCTTGAGGATATAACCTTCGGAATTTTCCTCCGCAGAAAAATCTACCCAGTCCCCAACGTAGGGCGTGTGGCCTTTTTTACGAAAATTCCCGCGCGCACGTGTCTGATAGACTTGGCCATCACTCTCTACATAGTAGAATCCTGCCAAGGCTTTAATAATTTGTCCCTGCATCTTAGAGTCCTTGTCCTTTAAGCGCATCTGAAAGGCTAGCAAATTCTTCCAAGCTAAGTGCTTCCCCACGCACAGATGGAGACAAGCCTGCCTGATCCAAAGCCTTGGTCAACTTTTCCTTGACTTCATCAGTCTTGCCAAAGTAGCCTGTCAGGTTATTCCACAAGGTCTTGCGGCGATGAGTGAAACTAGCCTTGGAAACCTTAAAGAAGAAGTTCTCATCTTCCACTGCTACAGCAGGCTCTGGACGGCGCACCATTTTCAGGATAGCCGAGTCCACGTTTGGCGCTGGCACAAAGACCGTACGAGGTACGATAAAGGCAACCTTGGCTGTCATGTAATACTGGACAGCAATCGACAAACTACCGTAAGCCTTGGTATTGGGTTGAGCGGAGATACGATCCGCCACTTCTTTCTGCATCATGACGACAAACTCACTAAAAGGAATGCCACTCTCGATTAAATGCATGAGAATAGGCGTCGTGATGTAATAAGGCAAGTTGGCTACTACCTTGATTGGCAGGTCGGGATTTTTGAAATTCTGGATATGCTGGGCCAAGTCAACTTTGAGAATGTCCTCGTTGACTACTGTCACATTGTCAAAATCACGCAGGGTATCTGCCAAAATCGGTACCAAACGGTGGTCAATCTCAAAGGCCATAACCTCTGCCGCACGCTCAGCCAAAAATTCTGTCAAGGCACCAATTCCTGGCCCAATTTCAATGACATTAACCTGATCGTCAATTTCAGCTGTATCCACGATCTTTTGAAGAATATTGGTATCCGTCAGGAAATTTTGCCCGAAGGACTTTTTAAAGGTAAAACCGTGACGCTCCAGCACTGCCTTAGTCACACTATAATCTGCAATTCTCATTTATTCTCTTTTCTAATATAGTATGCTTCCGGGGTATAATGATAGAGCAAAACAAATAAGGGAATCTCAGTAATTCCTTCCAGCATTTCTTTTAAGACCGCATCTGGATGGATAATCTCTCGTGTTTTGGTGAAATAAACACCTTGTTCCCCATTTCGATTACGGAGTTCCCAGGCCACATTATTTCCTTGAACAGACGGCAAATAACGTTCCTTTTCTAGAAAGTCAAAAAATTCTTTCACCGTCATATCTTCAGAAATCTCAAATTCTGTCTCATGAGGCAATACATCGTCCCCCATACATACAGAATCTCTATTAACTCGAATTTTCATTTCGCACTGTCCTTATAAGTTTCTATTTGAACGCTATCAAAATAAATCTAAGTACCTCTATTGTAACACATTCTCCATGCATTTTGAGGTCTGCTCAACTATTATCATAAGATTTCATAACCTCTTCACTTCTGCCAAGGTCACTCCAAACAGAGTTAAATATCTGAATTTCTTTCCACTATTGAAGCAGTCCATGAAATTTATTTTTCTCATTCTTTATGGATTGTCTCTTGAGAAAGTCAGGTGCTCAAGCAAAGAATAGAGTTTTTCTTGCTCCTCTTCTTCGTAAGCAGGTACATTTGCTTTTACTTCCTTGCATTTCTCGTCATACAAAAATCCTTCATAGCGATCTTCTGTAGATAAAGCTGTATAAACTTTGGCCATTTCTTGAGGACTAATCGAAAATCTTGACTTGATTTTATACAAATTTTTCATAAAAGCGCTGAGGTGATCATAGCGGCGCATATCAACTTTGACATTGGTCACACGGATTGCCTGAACCTTGATACCTTTCCAATGTTTCCGCATATAAAGCGACAGCATCAACAAGGCCAGTTTATTCTGATAATAAGTCTTAGCAAGATTGTAATGTTTTTGACCAGCTAAATTTTCAAAATCAAGCTTCATGAAGGGATAAAGTATCAGCCCTTGGGAAGAAATATTAATAATCCGACCACTCTCAGACTTTTCCAACAAACCTTTCAACAAGATAGAAAGCAAGAAAGGGGCGACAACATTGGTCGCAAATTGTTTTTCCAATCCGTCTTTGCTAAGAATCGGCTTTTTGACTGACAAATCAAAATCAGCCGCATTGTTAATCAGAACGTCTAGAGCGTCTTCTTTTTGGATATACTGTTCTACCGCTTCCCTGACACTCTTCATCTCAGATAAATCAACCAAGATGTAATCTACATGCGGATTTCCTGTTTGTTGGCAGTTTTCCTCACAGGCTTGCTCAGCAGCTTCTTTCCGTCTACAAAAGAGAGTCACTGACCAGTCCTTTTCAGCTAATTGTTTTGCAGCCTGATAGCCAATACCACTATTGCCACCCGTAATAATCACTTTTTTCAGTTCTGACTCCGTTAGTCTGAATACTTAGCCATCACTTCTTCCACTTCTGCCAAGGTTACCCCAAATAACTCTAAGCGCTTGAGGAGTTGTTTTCCATTGGAATAACCGATGCGGAGCTGTTCGCCTAGATACTCTCGGCGTCTACGGCTGTCTGCTCCCGCTAGGAAACCTAGGCGAATCAAGTCAGCACGACTGATGTCAAACTCGTTCTTGTTTTCAAATTGCTCTGTCACCTGAGCCAGCGCTGTTTTTAGGTCTTCATAGCTGGCGTGTTCGATTCCCAGAGAGCGTCCCTTGGACTTAGATTTGGGAACAGCCTCATCTCGCTTGAGAAAGGCATGCTGCACTGTTGGAATGACCGTCATAATCATGCGACGAATGCGTTCCCCATTAAAATCTGGATCGGTAAAAACAATAACTCCATGCAAATCATGCAGGCGACGAATGCGTTCTATATCCTGGTCATTAATGGCAGAACCTCGTGTTTCATAGGTTTCTACATCAAAGTAACGTTTGAGATTGGCCGTATCATCGCGACCTTCAACCACGATGACTTGGGAAATTTTTTCTTTCATCACTTGCTGTCCAATCCAAAGATACGCTCTGCATTTGCAGTCGTTACTGCGGCTAACTCCTCAGTCGTCATCCCACGCAAGTCGGCGATAAAGTTCACCACGTATCGTGTGTAGGCTGTTTTGTTTTCACGGCCACGTTTAGGAACAGGAGCCAGGTAGGGCGCATCCGTCTCTACCAAAATCTTGTCCAAAGGAAGTTCCCTAGCAGCCTCTTGGATATCCGTCGCTTTCTTAAAGGTCACCACTCCTGAGAAAGAAATAGTCATGCCAAGCTCAGCAAACTTCTCAGCCCACTCCAAAGAACCTGAGAATGAGTGCATAATCCCACCACGAGGACCAACGCCCTCACTCTTGATAATCTCATAAGTATCTTCTAGCGCATCACGGGTATGGACCACAAAGGGCAAGTTCAAATCCTTAGACAACTGAATCTGACGGCGAAAAACCTGTTCCTGCACTTCCTTAGGTGCTGTCATCCAATGGTAGTCCAGGCCAATCTCACCCAAGGCAACGACCTTAGGATGTTTTAGTTTTTCAAGCAAGTAAGCTTCGACCTCGTCTGTGTAAGTCCCTGCTTCCGTCGGATGCCAGCCAATAGTTGCGTAGAGTTGCTCATACTCATCTGCCAACTCTAGGGCTCGTTCAATGGTTGGCTTATCAAAACCAACAATATTCATCTGTGTCACACCCATCTCAGCAGCCAAGGCGATTTCTTCGGCCTCACGTCCTGCAAATTCTTCTACATTTAAATGTGTATGCGTATCAAAAATCATCTCTTCTAACCTCATTTTCTTCCATCTATTATACCAAAAATAGCATTCCTTGGCTTGTAAAAATATTCTAATACCAATCATTCTCCCTTGACTGCCCTTTTTCAAAGCAGTATAATAACACTTATTGAAATTTTCATCAAAGGAAAAGAAAATGTTTAGAAAATTAAAATATACCTTTATCGGTCGACCACTCAAGTCTCTCACAGATGGTGAAGGGGGATTGTTAGGGAAAATGCAGGCACTTGCAATGTTATCCAGTGATGCCCTGTCTTCTATTGCCTATGGACCCGAACAAGTCATTCTCGTATTAGTCAGTCTCTCTCCTATCGCTATTTGGTGGAGCCTCCCTATCGGTATTTTTGTCCTCTTACTGCTCGCTAGCTTGACCATTTCCTATCGTCAAATTATTCACGCCTATCCTCAAGGTGGAGGAGCTTATATGGTTACTCGGGAAAATCTCTCCCCTGAACTAGGCTTGATTGCAGGGGGCAGCCTCCTTGTTGACTATATGCTGACAGTAGCTGTATCCGTTGCGTCTGGAGCTGATGCTATTACTGCAGCCATCCCTGCCCTCCATCCCTATAATCTTCATATCTCTATTTTCCTAGTCTGTCTGCTCATGCTCTTGAATTTAAGAGGATTGAAAGAATCTGCCAGCTCTCTGATGATTCCCGTCTACCTCTTTATCTTCAGTACCGTCTTTCTCTTGCTTTATGGGTTCTTTCAACTATTCACAGGTTCCCTAAACTATCAGGCGACTTCAACCATTGGACAAACTGTTCCGAGCCTTTCCATCGTTCTCCTATTGAGAGCCTTTACCAGTGGCTCTGCCTCTCTGACAGGGGTTGAGGCTATTTCAAATGCGGTACCATTTTTCAAAACTCCGAAAGAAAAGAATGCTGCTCAGACCTTGACCATCATGTCGCTGATTTTAGGATTTCTTTTTGCAGGCATTACCTTCCTAAACTACTGGATGGGCATCACACCTCAAAATGGAGAAACCATCCTCTCGCAAATGGCCAAGGGCATTCTTGGTGATTCATTCTTTGGTCATGCTAGCTACTATCTCTTCCAGTTCTCAACAGCCTTGATTCTAGCTGTAGCTGCAAATACTGGCTTTTCAGCCTTCCCTATGCTGGCCTACAATATGGCTAAAAACAAGTACATGCCCCATCTCTTTATGGAAAAAGGGGATCGTCTTGGCTACTCCAACGGTATCTTAACTCTGGCTTTTGGAGCTATGATCCTTCTTCTCATTTTTAATGGGAATACTGAACGCTTGATTCCTCTTTATACTATCGGGGTCTTCGTTCCCTTTGCCCTTTCTCAGACTGGGATGATTCGTCATTGGAAAAAGGAAAAAGGAGCAAGCTTCTTAAAACCTGCCTTTGCTAATATCCTTGGGGCCATCATTTGTTATGCTATTGTCCTCATTTTACTCCTCTTCAGACTGGGTGATATCTGGCCATTCTTCCCAATTATCCTAGTTTTAACTTTCCTCTTTTTATCCATTCACAGCCATTACCAAAAAGTGGCAAAACAACTACGACTCTACGAAGGAATTGAAAAACGTACCTATGACGGCAATCTTGTCCTTGTCCTAGTAGGAAATGTTACTCGAGTAAGTGTTGGAGCCATTAACTACGCTCAAAGTATCGGTGACGAAGTGTTAGCCATGCACATTTCTACTAAAGAAACGGCAGAAAAAGACCAAGAAATTCTTCAGGAATTTGCCGATTACTTCCCAAATATCACTCTGAAGAATATCAATACTAGCTACCGCGACATCATCACCCCTAGCGTTAAGTATGTCAAACGAATCGCCCAAGAAGCTAAGCAAAAAAACTACACTGTTACAGTCCTTGTCCCACAGTTTATCCCTAACAAGCCTTGGCAAAATATCCTGCACAATCAAATGAGCCTCAAACTAAAATACGCTCTCAGATGGCATGAAGACGTCGTTGTCGCTAGCTACTCTTATCACTTAAAAGAATAAACAAAAACTCAAAATCAGTAACTTATATCTGGTTTTGAGTTTTTTTGTATGTGACCTTTTAAATGGGCTCTCCATGAGTTTCATCTGAAATGACCGATTTCGTGGACAATGCACCCTTTAAGATAAAAAGAAAAGCCAGTAGACTCGAGTTCCTACTGACTTCTTTGTTGAATTCGTTTGGATTATGCAGCCAAAACTTTGCGTCCTTTACGACGACGAGCTGCCAATACGCGACGACCGTTTTTAGTTGACATACGGTTACGGAATCCGTGTTTGCGCGCACGACGAAGTTTACTTGGTTGATAAGTACGTTTCACGATGAATACCTCCTCATAGATTTTGTATTCGTTTAGCCGGCTATAAAGTGATCAGTTACTAAACATACTTTACTATTCTATCTGATTCTTACCTATTTGTCAATAGCTCTAAGGAAATGTTTCCTGCTTTTCCAATGAAAGCCTTATCTACGATACTGGCTCAAGAAACGTGTCATCTTTTCTTGGATTTGCGCCAATTCGTCCACACGAGGAAGGTAAACAATACGGAAATGGTCTGGTTCCTTCCAGTTAAAACCGCGACCATGAACCAAGAGAACCTTTTCCTGCTTCAAGAAATCAAGAACAAACTGTTCATCATCATCGATGCGGTACATATTGCGGTCAATTTTAGGGAAGATATAAAGACCCGCCTTCGGCTTGACCGCAGACAAACCTGGGATATCTTGGATAGCATTGTAAATGAAGTTTCTTTGCTCGTAAATCCGTCCACCAGGAAGGAGCAATTCATCCACTGACTGGTGCCCACCTAGTGATGTTTGTACGACTTGCTGGGCCAAAACGTTAGAGCAAAGACGCATATTGGACAGCATATTGAGCCCTTCGATATAGCCCTTGACATGGTGCTTAGGACCAGACAAGACCATCCATCCTACACGGAACCCAGCGATACGGTGAGATTTTGACAAACCATTCATGCTGACACAGAAAACATCAGGTGCCAAGCTTGCCACAGGCGTATGCACATGCCCATCCATCACCATGCGATCATAAATTTCATCCGCAAAGATGATCAAATCGTTTTGACGAGCAATCTCAATAATCTCCAACAAGAGTTCCTTAGGATAAAGGGCTCCAGTTGGGTTATTTGGATTGATAAGGACGATTGCCTTGGTATTGGAAGTAATTTTTGACTTAATATCATCAATATCTGGGTACCACTCTGCAGCTTCATCACAGATATAGTGAACGGCATTTCCCCCAGCTAGGCTGACCGCTGCTGTCCAGAGAGGATAGTCTGGCATAGGTACCAAGACCTCATCGCCATTATCCAAAAGCCCTTGCATGGACATAACAATCAGCTCACTGACACCATTTCCAAGGTAGATATCATCAATGTCCACATTGGGAAATTTCTTCAGTTGGCAATACTGCATGATGGCCTTGCGGGCTGAGAAAATCCCTTTGGAGTCAGAATATCCCTCACTATCACGCGCATTCATAATCAAGTCATGAATGACCTCATCTGGCGCTGTAAAGCCAAATTCTGCTGGATTCCCTGTATTCAGACGTAAAATCTTTTCTCCGTTTGCTCGCATCCGCATAGCTTCTTCCAAAACAGGGCCACGGATATCATAAGCAACGTGCTCTAACTTACTAGACTTGTTATATTCTTTCATCTTGTTTCCTCAATTCATCGAGATAGTAACATTATACCACTAGAAAGGGATTGCGACAAGTTTCCTGAAATGAGCAAGCAAAGAAAAAACTCACAACGACTAGGTTCTCACTGTCTAAACAACTAGAATACCGAAGCATTTTCTCACATACCAAAAGACAAACCTAGAAAGATCAGCGCTAAAAAGGAGTCATACAAAAGATTAAACATGAGAAAGAGCCCCCACGTGACCAAATAGTCCAAGCGACCACTTCTCTTTGCAATCACAAATAAAATGATGTGGTAGACTAGGTGAAAGAGAAGAAAGCCAACAAAACCTGGATAGAGAACGGGCACGACTCTTTCCAGTTGCCAAAGCATCACTACTTCTCCTACAAGCGACGCAAGGATAATTCCATGATAGAGAAAACTTATTTTTTTAGAAGTTTGAACAAAATCTTTCATACTTTCTCATCCCCTCGCTGTGTTTCCTACTATCTCGTTTTCTTTTATTTTAACATATCTCCACCAAATCGAATCTCCAATAATATTTATTTAAATATGATTTTTACTTTACTTCTTTAGTGAAAAGGGTTACAATAACAGTAAGAAAATTTCAGGAGGTTTCATTATGGCACAACGTTACCAAAATGTTATGGTCGCAATTGATGGTTCTAAAGAAGCGGACTTGGCTTTCGTCAAAGGTGTTTACACTGCTCTACGCAACGAATCCAAGCTCACCATTGCCCATGTTATCGACACACGCGCTCTTCAAAGCGTGTCTACCTTTGATGCTGAAGTTTACGAAGAACTCCAAGTCGATGCTGAAAGTCTGATGAAGGAGTACGAAAAGCGCGCAAGAGATGCTGGTGTGACCGATATTCACATCGTCATCGAAATGGGAAATCCAAAAACCCTCCTTGCCCGTACTATTCCAGACGCAGAAAATGTTGACCTGATTCTCGTTGGTGCAACAGGGCTCAATGCCTTTGAACGCCTCTTAGTTGGCTCTTCATCTGAGTACATTCTCCGCCATGCAAAAGTCGATTTGCTGGTCGTGAGAGAAAGAGAAAAAACATTGTAATCATTAAAAAAGGGAGCCTTGAGCTCCTTTTTGTTTCTATTTTTTTCTTTCTTTATGTCGCTCATAAGCTTTAAACTGACGTTGTAGTTCCTGTCGAATGGCAGGTTCTGGAGCATATTTTTCTTCCCAGTCATCTGGTTTTAAAATCTTGTGTGTAACTGGGTCAAAATGAGCTTTCCCATCAGGGAAAACCTTTCCCATATTTGCTTCATGGACAATATCAAAAATGCGTTCTGGGTCTACTCCCATCAAAACAAAACTACCGTATGTGAAATACAGTGTGTCAATCAAAGCATCCACTTGACCGACCAGATTTTGCTTAGCAGGCGTCTTTTTCGCCACTTTCTCTGCCGCTTTATCAAGTGCCTCATGCATGCTTGCAAGGGAGTCTTGGAATTCTTCCTCCGAAGAACTTGCTGCGCGAACAAACTCTACTAATTCTTCAATTTTAAAGTCTGCGCGGTGGGTTGCACCTTCAGCATCCCATGCCTGTGGCTCTTCTTGAGTTCGCTCATCCATCATGTGGTGGAAGGTTTTGACCTTATTAAAGTGGTAGTCTCGACTGACAAACACTTTTTCTGAAGCCAAAACACCAAAGTGCTCGAGCGCCTTGTGGATACCATCTTGTTGATTACTTGCCGTAATATGCTTGGCAACTTCTTTGACACTGCTACTACCATTTCCCATGGCAACCGACATACCAACACCCGCTAACATTTCCAGATCGTTGTCTGAATCACCAAAGGCCATGACTTGGTTGAGATCAAAGCCATATTCTTTCCCGACTCGGCGAATGCCTTCTAGTTTGGAATTTCCTTGGTTAATGATATCTGCTGCAAAAGGATTGCTTCGAGTTAATTTCAAATCTTCAAAATCACTTGCTGCCTTCTCAGATTCTTCTGGCGTCATCAGCATCAAAACTTGATAAATGGGTTGATTAATCAAGTTAAGCAAGTCGTCTTCCTTTTGAGGAACTGCCTTGCTGACCATTCGATTAAAGGAACGGCTAACGGTTCTTGTCAGAACAGTCGGAATAAAACGACTAACCAGTTGGGAAAAGGATCCGAGACCAAATGACATAATTTTCGAACCAACAACGGCGTGCTCAGTTCCAAGAGCGATTTCTTTACGCTCCTTTTTAGCATAAGCAATCAGTTGACGCAGGCTTGACTTAGCAATCGGACTTGCAAAGAGCACCTTTTCTTTATTAAAAATGTATTGGCCATTGTAGGTCACCGCAAAATCCAAGTCCAAGTCTTCCATCAATTCCTTGACAAAAAACGGCCCTCGTCCTGTCGCTACTCCAACAAGCACTCCTTGCTCTTTGACAATCTTAATCGCGTCCTTAGTGGATTTCAAAACGCTCTTGCGATCGTTGACTAGCGTTCCATCGATATCAAAAAAAACAGCCTTGACTTCCATCCTGTCCCATTCTCCCCTTTTGTGTTACAATGATTATACCACATTTCAGAAAGAGTGACTAAATCATGCCTAAGAAAATCCTTGTTTTACATACAGGTGGGACTATTTCCATGCAAGCAGACGCCACTGGTGCCGTTGTAACTAGTCAGGACAATCCCATGAACCATGTTTCCAATCCACTTGAAGGGATTGAGGTTCATGCCCTAGACTTTTTTAATCTGCCAAGCCCTCATATCAAACCCAAGCATATGCTTGCACTCTATCATAAGATTAAAGAGGACGCTGATAACTACGATGGAGTTGTCATCACACATGGTACAGATACCTTAGAAGAAACAGCTTACTTCCTTGATACCATGAAAATTCCGCCCATCCCCATCGTTCTAACAGGGGCCATGCGTAGTTCTAATGAACTTGGTAGCGACGGTGTATATAACTATCTGAGCGCTCTGAGAGTTGCCAGCGATGATAAAGCAGCAGACAAGGGTGTACTGGTCGTCATGAACGATGAAATTCACGCAGCCAAGTATGTTACCAAAACTCATACGACTAACGTCAGCACCTTTCAAACCCCAACACATGGACCACTTGGCCTCATCATGAAGCAAGAAATTCTCTACTTCAAAACGGCTGAACCTCGTGTCCGGTTTGATCTTGAGCATATTCAAGGTCTGGTTCCCATCATCTCAGCCTATGCCGGTATGACAGACGAGCTGATTGATATGTTAGACTTGGAACAGCTGGATGGCTTAGTTATTCAGGCCTTCGGAGCAGGCAATGTTCCCAAAGAAACAGCTCAAAAGTTGGAAAATCTCCTCCAAAAAGGAATCCCAGTCGCCTTGGTCTCACGATGCTTTAATGGCATTGCTGAACCTGTCTACGCCTACCAAGGCGGAGGAGTGCAGTTGCAACGAGCGGGGGTTTTCTTTGTCAAAGAACTCAACGCTCAAAAAGCTCGCCTCAAATTATTAATTGCCCTTAATGCTGGACTAAAAGGACAGGCTTTGAAAGACTATATGGAAGGATAAACCTCTTCTCTAGAACGCAAAATCAGGAAATCTTCGCGATTCCCTGATTTTTTCTATTTACGTTTTCGTGTAGAGCGACGTTCTGTCAAACCATGAGGCAAGAGAACTTCACGTTCTTCCAACTCTTCCTTATGCATAATCTTAGTCAACATACGCATGCTGATAGCACCCAAATCATAAAGCGGTTGGGCAACTGTCGTCAAGTTTGGACGAGTGTATCGTGCAATTTGAGAGTCATCCGTCGTAATGATTTCAAACTCTTCTGGCACTGAAACACCATGGTCAGCTAAACCATTTAGCACACCTGCTGCCAATTCATCACCAGTCACAACTGCAGCTGTAGCTTGTGATGAAATCAAGCGTTCTGCCAAGGCATAACCATCGTTATAGCTATATTTTGATTCAAAGACTAAGCCCTCGCTATAAGGGACTCCTGCTTTTTTCAAAGCTTCCTTATAACCAATCAAACGAACCTTACCATTGATATCATCGACAAGTGGGCCACTCACAAAAGCAATTTTCTCATTTTCTTTGAGAAGATAGCTCACTGCGTCAATCGTGGCTTGTTTGTAGTCAATATTCACACTTGGAAGTTGGTGTTCTACATCCACCGTACCTGCAAGAACAACCGGCGTCCGTGAGCGAGAGAATTCTGAACGAATCTTTTCAGTCAAGTGATAGCCCATAAAGATAATCCCATCGACTTGTTTTGAAAAGAGCGTGTTGACCACTGAAACTTCTTTTTCATCATCCTCATCACTATTTGCTAGGACAATGTTATACTTGTACATTTCAGCAATGTCATCAATCCCCTTAGCAAGTGTTGAGAAATAACCATTGGTAATGTTAGGAATCACAACTCCGACTGTCGTTGTTTTCTTACTAGCCAAACCACGAGCGACCGCATTTGGACGATAGTCCAAGCGTTCAATCACTTCGAGGACTTTTTTTCGAGTGTTCTCTTTAACATTCTTGTTGCCATTAACGACACGGCTAACTGTTGCCATTGAAACTCCTGCTTCACGGGCAACGTCATAAATCGTTACTGTATCATCTGTGTTCATTCCGTTTCCTTTCTATATTGAAAATTTCGCTTTCACGCATCTGCTTACTCCATTTTATCACTTATTGTAAACACTTTCAAGTATTTTTTAGAGAAACTTTGAAAAAATTTCACAGTCTATTCTCATTTTGAAAAAACAAGCAAAATTCCTTGATTTTTCAGCTTTTTTACTGTATGATAAGAAAAATAAAAGGAGGAAGGAAACATGGCTTTTACAAATACACAGAGACGTTCCGCCAGTTTTGGTGTTGTGACCAGTCTACCTGACGATGTCATTGACTCTTTATGGTATATTATTGATCATTTCCTGAAAAATGTCTTTGAATTAGAAGAAGAACTGGAGTTTCAACTGCTCAACAATAAGGGGACCATCACCTTCCATTTTTCTAGCCAAAACCTTCCGACTAGCATCGATTTTGATTTCAATCATCCTTTCGATCCCCTTTACCCTCCTAGGGTCCTTGTTTTAGACACGAATGGTAAAGAAACTATCCTCCTTCCTGAAGAAAATGACCTATTTTAAAAACTCTAGCTTCTCGGCGTAAACTGCTGAGGAACTAGAGTTTTCTTTTTCTAATAAATGGAGCGACTAACAACCAGACCATTGGGTTTTGTGTACTCTAAATCAAGGTAATCCTGATAAGTCCCTGGCACAATGAAACCTTGGGGACTCAATATATCAGTTCCAGCTTTTCCCACGATAGAGTCTGCCAGCAAGACACAATTGGTACTGAGAACAAAGTAGGTCTTAAACTCGGATGAGCTGAATTTATAGAGGGTCGCATCTGCTTCCTCTTTTAGTTGGTAGGAGTAGGTATGCTTTACCTCTCCCTCTCTTCTTTTCATCAACTGCGAGCTTGGTTCCCAAGGAATTAACAGGTCTTCTATCTCCGCTAAACGCGCTTGGATAGCTGCTTTCTGTTGCTCCGTCAAACTCAGACCATAAGCAAACAAAGTCTTCTGACTTTCCCTCTTGCAGAGTTCGATGTATTTCTCCCGATTGGCCTTAAACAAAACACCGTCTCCAACCATACCAAATAAACGCTCCGAGTGGGGATCATAGGAACCATAGGAAATAACCTCCCCTTGATAACAAATATCCACATGTCCCATAGCAAGGAAGAAAGAGGTTTCTGAGGTATGGACAAAAATTTCCAGATCAACCGTCTGGTCGTTTTTTCTTTCTGAATGAACTTCCCCTTCTTGGCTTTCATGATTTGCCAGCCACTCATTTAGTTTGCGCAAGGTACTAATAGGGATCAGCGCTGTCACAAAGATCGGCAGAGTCATTCGCATACGTCGTTTCAGCTTGGGATTGTTTTCTATCCTTTCAAAAAAGAAACCGTCCCGGAGGCTACTAGCTCCTAGCATGAGCAAGTAAAACCCAAGCAAGAGCAATTCAAAATTCGCTGCATCGTGAAAAGGAGAGATGCTATAAAGACCGAATCCTATCATCCATACAGCATCGAAGAGATGATGGAGCCGAGGATGAATGGCATTTTTTCGATAGAGAGACCAGGTCACAAGACTAATGATGCCCGTAAACAGCTGGTAGCTCGCAATGATAAAGACCAAAAGATAGAGGGCAAGGTCTTGCAAGATGATAGAGTCAAACACCAGAGCCGCAACCACCAGCTTGCCCAAGGTTACAAAGATATTTTCCCGACGTTTTTTATCCTGAAACCAGCGAGTCAACAAGTGCCAAACTGCTGACAAGGAAAAGTAGCCCATCAGCAACTGGTACCCCATTCGCGGAATGACTTGTCCAAAACGAATCAAGAGAAGCCCTAAAACAATAGCAAGTAGTCCCTCCCCGATACTCTTCCACTTGCCATAGGTCTCGGAAAGCTTAGGCATTTCCTTGCTCCAACTGGTCAACCAAGTAACGAATTGGTTGTTTTAAGATTGGATGAATAAAATGGGGAGCTATTTCCACTAACGGCTCAAGAACAAAGAGGCGTTCTGCTATATAAGGATGAGGCAAGATGAGCTCGTCTGTATAGATGACTTGGTCCTCCACAAAGAGCAAGTCCAAATCAATCAAACGAGGCCCCCAATGCACTTCTCTCACCCGTCCCATTTCTGACTCAATGGCTAATAATGTTTCTAACAAGACTGGAGCCGGTAGCCAGGTTTCTACTTCAATCACCTGATTGACAAAGCTATCCTGTTCCACACCTCCCCAAGGCTCTGTCGCCAAGACACTGGACTCTTTGAGAATATGGATACCTCGAGCTCGCAATTTGTCAATAGCTTGTTCCAAGTTTGCTTGCTTATCTCCCATATTACTTCCCAGAGCGATAAAGGCCCGTTGTTTGCGACGGCGAATGGTCACCGAGCAGGTATCCAATGGTAAATGCACTGGAGCCCATGGTTTTTTTAGCTTCAACTCAATCTCTTGGACAAGAGGATAAGTCTCAAAGGTACGTTCAACTAGTTTGTAGGCTACCGTTTCAATCAAATCCTCAGTGCTTTCCTGAAACCAAGTCGTCCACTGCTGACACAATTCTCCGTAATGGACAGAAGCTGTCAAATCCAATTCTGTAGCCGCCTTGGTCATATCATAGGATAAGCTTGCGGAAATAACAAACTTCTGCCCCAATTCTTTCTCACTAGGGAAAAGACCATGATAGGCAAAAATTTCCAAATCTTTAATCTGCAGTTGATCCATAACTAGTCCTTTCTAGAAAAATCCGCCCAAAGCGTATTCTTTTTATACTCAATGAAAATCAAAGTGCAAACTAGGAAGCTAGCCGCAGGCTGCTCAAAACACTGTTTTGAGGTTGCAGATGGAAGCTGACGTGGTTTGAATTTGATTTTCGAAGGGTATTATAGTCCCATTAAACGATAAGCCTGGTCTCGGAGGTCTTTATCTGTTTCAAATAGACCACGAGCTACTGTCGTCAAGGTTGCCGTGCCTGGCTTTCTGACACCACGCATGCTCATACACATATGTTCCGCCTCAATGACAACAAAGGCTCCTTTAGCACCCAGATAGTCCATCAAGGCATCGGCCACCTCAATATTCAAACGCTCTTGAATTTGTGGTTTTTTAGAATAAACTTCAACCGTACGGGCTAGCTTAGACAAGCCTGCCACCCGACCATCTGGAATATAGGCAATGTGCGCTCTCCCATAAAAAGGCAAGAAGTGGTGTTCACACATGGTGTGGAAAAAAATATCCTTTTCTACTACCATATTGTCATCGATAATCTCAAAGGATTTTGACAGGTGTTCCTCAGCAGTTTGGCCAAGACCTGAAAAAATCTCTTGGTACATACGGGCTACACGAGCAGGTGTTTCCTGCAAGCCCTCGCGGTTAGCGTCCTCACCAACAGCTTCGATAATCATTTTTACAGCTGCTTCAATCTTTTGTGTATCCATTCTCGTTCTTCCTCTCCATCAGATAGGCTCTCACTTGGCTCAAGAAATACAAGGAACCTGTGATAATCCTAACTGTTTGTTTCTCTTCATTTTTATCTGTCAATTTCTGTTCTAGAAAATCCTGCCAACCTTGGTAATTGAGATTTCTAGACTTGGCTGTCTCTTTCAGCACGCTTTCATCAGTCGCCCGACTATCGTCAAAATGGGTTAAAGTCAATTGACTATCTGGCACCGTTTCTAGCAAATCCAGCATATCCTCCAAAGCCTTGGTTTTAATACACGTAAAGAGGATTTCCTTATGATAATCCGCAAAGCGTTCTTGCAAGGTTGCTAATAAAGCCTTGATAGCATGGGGATTGTGGGCCCCATCCAAAATCATCAAGGGGTCACTAGACACGACCTCCAAACGCCCTGGCCATCTGGTCTCTTTCAAAGCTTGAGCAACCAAGTCATTACTTGCCAACTCCCGCCCATCTTCTTGACAAAAAGTATCAAGTAAAGCTATGGCCATCCCCGCATTTTCTATCTGGTGCAAACCAAGCAGACCTGTTTGAAAGCGACCTTGTCTGACAGAACTAGTATAATCAAAGATTTCGCCTGTCACCACACTCTTTTGATGACCAACCTGATAATCACTCCCATAGGCAAGTATCGGCGCATTTTTAGCTTCTGCAATAGAGTCTATCACAGTCAAGGCTTCAGGAACAATATGACCTGTCACCAAGGGAATACCTTGTTTGATAATACCAGCCTTCTGCTCTGCTATAGCTTCCAAGGTGTCACCAAGTAGGGCTACATGATCCAGTCCAATGGTCGTAATTCCTGTTAAAATCGGCTGGCAGACATTGGTACTATCCAAAAGACCACCCATGCCCACTTCCATGATGGCCACATCTACTTGCTCTGAGGCAAAGTAATCATAAGCTAGAGCTGTGATAATCTCAAACTCGGTTGTTCCCTGCAAATTGTCAGCAGATTCCCCTTCAAGCAAAGACTGATAGTCTGCCATGAGGGCTTCTAGCCTAGCCTCGGGAATAGATTCCCCATTGATGCTAATCTGATCCGTATAATGAATGAGATAGGGCGAGCTGAACACACCAACTCTTAGACCTAGCTTTTCCAGCATCTTTTTCAAAAAAGCAATGGTAGACCCCTTACCATTGGTCCCGCCGATATGGATGACCTTAAGTTTGAGATGGGGATTGCCTCGCAGAGCTAGGAGTTCCACCATTCGTTCCAAACCAAAATGCGGTTGGTCCGTCCGGTAGTGGGCAATCCACTGATTGTTTTGAATTTCGTTCATCTTATTTATATTGTTTTAAATCTAGATTTTCTGCATCATCTGCCAAACGAATGGCTGACGCAATTTCAACCGCCATCCTGTGACTGGCTACATCGTGCACGCGCACCACTTCCACACCCTGTCTCGCAGCGATACTGGTTACATGAGCCGAAGCTGTGTCCCGATTGCGGAAACCAAGTTCGGTCTCAGGATTAACTTCAAAGCCATTTTCTTCTAGGATATTAATGACAAACCGCTTGCGCGAAACTCCAAGAAAGATCGGATAGCCTTTCTGATGGAGTTTATCCAGATCCCGTAGAAGAAGCAGATTTTCTTTCTTAGTCAGACCAAAGCCAATTCCTAGATCCAGCAAAATGTTTTCTCTTGCTATCCCAGCTTGGTTCGCTCTCGCTAGAGCACGTTCAAAGAAAGCCTCCATCAAGTCTTCGATTGGCATTTTTTCAAAGTCAGCTAACTCTTCCTCTGTAAAAGCTTGCCCAAAACCAAAATGAGGAAATATGAGCGAACTAGGGTGCTGAGGTCGAGCCATGACTGGATTAAACATGATAACCACTTTCGCTCCAGCCTTAGCAACCACATCCGCCATTTTCTCATCTCCCATGAGACCAGTGATATCATTGACCAAATTGGCACCAGCTTTCAAAGCAGTCTCTGCCACCTGACTTTTCCAAGTATCGATGGAAATGAGAACATCACTTTCCTCACGGATAGCTTTAATCACTGGAACAACACGCTGGATTTCCTCTTCTATCCCAACATAGCTATAGCTACTGCCCGGCCGAGTTGATTCTCCACCGATATCTAGCATGCTCGCTCCTTCTGCTATCAATTTACGAGCCTGCTGGAGTGCCTGCTCAAGAGCAAAAAACTGACCACCATCTGAAAAGGAATCTGGCGTCACATTGATAATTCCACAAATGGCTGTTTTTTCGCGGTTGACTTTATTGGACATAACGATTACTCCCTTAAGGTTCTCTACCATATTATCTCTCTATTTTACCATAAAAAGAAAAAGATGGATACGCTAGTATTCATCTTTTCCAAGCGGGCCAATGGTTTAGAATGATAGACCTAGATTTCTACTAATCAATACCAATAAGGCCAACAAACAAAATGCAATACCATTGAGAATCATATGAAGCAAAATGGACATCTCCAAACGCTCAGTCTTATAGGCTGTCCAAGTCAAAACCGTTGACATTCCTCCATAAATAATCACTGAAGGTAAATTGGTTGGCATATGGAGCAAGGCAAAGACAATTGCACCAACAACAAAGCCAAGTTTTTCTTTTCCACGGAAGATCTTTTTTGGAATAATCCCACGACACAAAATTTCTTCACAAATCGGCGCAATCAAGACTAATAGGAAGAAAGTTGAAATCAAAGAACTATTCTGAACCAAACCATTCAGTATTGATTGGTTACTGGTTGTTACCTCATTTGTTAGTCGAAGCAGGAGTGAACCCAAGAGATTTGTCGCAAAAATCACCAGATAACTCAACACCAAGCGAGCCAAGTCTTTTGCCTTAAAAAAGGATAGATTAAAAGTAGCAAGTTGTGTTTTTCGTGCACCAATAATGAATACAATCAAAACGACTATGGATAAAGCACCTACTAAGAGCCCTGACTGTAAAATCGGAAACTGTTTGTTTGCTAAAAACAAAGAAAGTCCTATAGGAAATTGAGATAGAACAAAAGCTACCAAAAGGATGAGCACCCATTTCCCTCTGTTCAAAACCTCTTGCCAAATCGTCTTATCTTTCATGATGTACCTCCTTATAATTAAAAAGGGGAGACTCCCCTTTTTCTATTATACCATTTATAGCGCCATACTGATATAGTTAAGGATAAACAAGGCATCCAAAATCCAAATCATCACGTGCACATCCTTGGCTTGACCTTTGACAACTTTTGTCAAGGTATATGTCAAGAAACCAACAGCAATCCCTTGTGTGATAGAGTAGCTGAATCCCATAAAGATTGATGTGAAGAAGGCAGGAACCGCTTCAGCCATATCATCCCAAGGGATATTTTTCAAGTTAGAAAGCATCATGATTCCGACGATGATCAAAATTGGTGCTGTTGCAGCTGTCGGAACAATCGCTAGAAGTGGGCTAAAGAAGCTAGATAGAGCAAAACAGATCGCAACCACTAGGGCTGTCAACCCAGTACGTCCACCAGCGCCGATACCCGCCGCAGACTCAACATAGGTCGTAACGTTTGAAGTACCAGCAATGGCACCTACTGAAGTTGCCACCAAATCAGAGTATAGAGCCTTGTCCAATTTAACTGACTCATGGTTTTCCCCACTTGTCGCAACGATACCAACTTTTTCACCAGTACCGATAAGAGTACCGATTGTATCAAAAATATCCGTTAGTGAGAAGGCAAGAATAGCCATCAAGGTTTCTGGTAAACGCGAAGTGTTTGAAATCAAAGATCCTAAACCTTCTGAACCCAGAGCAGCACCAAACAAAGTTCCTAAATCATTAACCGCTGATGAAAGATTATTGCTAGCAAAGTCGATCCCTGACAATTTCACAACACCAACAGCAATGGCAAGCACAGTCGTTGTTAAAATAGAAAGAATGATTCCACCCTTGATGCCTTTAACAACAAAGAAGATGGTAATAGCCAGACCTGCAAGAGCCACCAATACGGCTGGAGTATTGAAGTCTACCAATCCTGGAACAGCTGCGGAGTTTGCAGTAAGTGCAGCTTGAGCCTTGTCTGCTCCTTCACCTGCTACAGTATAAGTACCTGGGTCAATTGAGAATTTCAAGAGACCGGCATTCTTAATCCCAACATAGGCAAGGAAAACACCAATACCAGCCGAAATAGCTGAACGAAGTGTTGTTGGAATAGATTCGATGATCATTTTACGAACATTTGTCAAGGTAATAATCAATGAAATAATTCCACAAATGAAGACCATACCAAGAGCTTCTTTCCAAGTATAGCCCATCCCAAATACAACTGTAAATGTGAAGAAGGCATTTAGTCCCATACCTGGTGCTTGTGCGTATGGCAAATTAGCATAGAAAGCCATCATCAAGGTACCGACTACAGAACCGATAATCGTTGCCAAGAACACACCTTGAACAGGCATACCCGTTTGGGAAAGCATTTGAGGGTTTACAAAGAGAATATAGCTCATTGCAAAGAATGTTGTTAAACCAGCAAGCACCTCTGTACGGACATCTGTCCCGTGCTCTTTTAGTTTAAATAGTTTGTCCATCTTTAATCTCCTTTTGTTTTTTACGAACAATATTAGTATTATATCATTTATCATTCACCTTTTCAATATATTTGTTTGATTTATTTAATAAATCAAAGCAACTGTAGTTTTTGTTCTTATCTGCTTTTCTTCCTTCTTTTTGATATAATAGTAGACATCTTATCTGGAAACGACTAGGAAGGTTTATATGACTAAAAAAATTATCGCAGTCGATTTGGACGGAACCCTGCTGAATAGTGAAAGCAAGCTCTCCGATTTCACCAAAGAGACGATCAAAAAAATTTCAGAAAAAGGACACCATGTTATCATCACGACGGGACGTCCGTATCGTATGGCAAAAGATTTCTACCGTGAGCTAGAATTGCATACTCCCATGATTAACTTTAATGGTTCTCTTACCCATCTACCAGGACAGGCTTGGGAGCATGAAAAGTGCTTGACATTGGACAAAAAATATCTCCTAGACATGGTCAAGCGCACGGAGGACATCCAGGCTGATTTTATTGCAGGAGAATATCGAAAAAAATTCTATATCACGACTCCGAATGAAGAAATTGCAGATCCTAAACTATTTGGCGTAGAGAACTTCCGACCGGAAAATCAATTCAAGCCCGAACGAGTAACCAAAGACCCCAACTGCATCCTCTTGCAAACAAGGGCTGAAGACAAATACGCTTTAGCGGACGAGATGAATCGTTTTTATCAACACCAACTATCCATCAATACCTGGGGCGGGCCCCTCAACATCCTCGAGTGTACTCCCAAGGGTGTAAACAAGGCCTTTGCTCTAGAGTACTTGCTCAATGTGATGAATCGTGATAAAAAAGACTTAATCGCCTTTGGTGATGAGCATAATGACACTGAAATGTTGGCATTTGCAGGCAAGGGATATGCTATGAAAAACGCCAATCCTGCTCTTCTTCCATATGCAGACGAACAGCTTCCTCTGACCAACGAAGAAGATGGAGTTGCCCACGCTTTACAAAATTTGTTCCTATAAAAGGGAAGATTGCATGGTCGCAATCTTCCCTTTTTGTTTTCATTTTATTTTCACAAAAGCGGCTCATTTTCTGTATTTTTATATTAAATTTTCTATTACCATTTTCACACATATTTCAAAAAGTATTGATATATTAATATTTTCAAAAAGTTATTTTATGAAAACTTTTACATCTTTTGAGAAAAAGTAGTTGCTTTTTAAATGAAAACGGTTTATACTTAATTAGGCTTAAAGTTTTCTTAAACACACAGTCAAACATTTTATAAGGAGGAATGACAATAATGAGTATCGGAATCATTATTGCGAGCCACGGCGAATTTGCTGCGGGTATTCATCAATCAGGATCTATGATCTTTGGTGAACAAGAAAAGGTTCAAGTTGTAACCTTTATGCCAAATGAAGGTCCAGATGACCTTTACGCTAAATTCAACAACGCTGTGGCTGCATTTGACGCAGAAGATGAGGTTCTAGTATTGGCTGACCTTTGGAGTGGATCTCCATTCAACCAAGCTAGCCGCGTGATGGGAGAAAATCCAGAACGTAAGTTTGCCATCATCACAGGACTTAACTTGCCGATGTTGATCCAAGCCTACACAGAGCGCCTTATGGACGCGAATGCAGGTGTGGATAAAGTCGCTGCGAATATCATTAAAGAAGCCAAAGATGGCATCAAGGCTCTCCCAGAAGAGCTTAACCCAGTTGAGGAAGTTGCAACTGCTGCAGCTGCTCCAGTTGCACAAGCTGCTATTCCAGAAGGAACTGTTATCGGTGACGGTAAACTGAAAATCAACCTTGCTCGTCTAGACACTCGTCTCCTTCACGGTCAGGTTGCCACTGCTTGGACTCCAGATTCAAAAGCAGATCGTATCATCGTTGCTTCAGACAACGTTGCAAACGACGAGTTGCGTAAAGAATTGATCAAACAAGCAGCTCCAAACGGAGTAAAAGCTAACGTTGTCCCAATTCAAAAATTGATCGACGTTGCAAAAGACCCACGTTTCGGCGAAACTCATGCCCTTATCTTGTTTGAAACTCCACAAGATGCACTTCGTGCTATCGAAGGTGGCGTACCAATCAAGACTCTTAACGTTGGTTCTATGGCTCACTCAACAGGTAAAACAATGATTAACAACGTTTTGTCTATGGACAAAGAAGACGTTGCAACCTTTGAAAAAATGCGTGACCTCGGTGTTGAATTTGACGTACGCAAAGTACCAAACGACACGAAAAAAGATTTGTTTGACTTGATTAAGAAAGCAAACGTTCAATAATGTTAATCTGTTTCGATCATTTTTGAAAACAGGATTAAATACTTCATTAAAACTAAATAGAAAAGGAATAAAACCATGTCAGATATTTCAATCATTTCTGCTATCTTGGTTGTAGTTGTTGCCTTCCTTGCAGGTCTTGAAGGTATCCTCGACCAATTCCAATTCCATCAACCAATCGTCGCATGTACCCTTATCGGACTTGCAACTGGTAACCTCGAAGCAGGTGTTATGCTTGGTGGATCTCTTCAAATGATCGCCCTTGGTTGGGCAAACATCGGAGCTGCCGTAGCTCCTGACGCTGCTCTTGCGTCTGTTGCGGCAGCGATCATCTTGATCAAAGGTGGTAACTTTACTACTGATGGTATCGCCGTTGCAACAGCAACAGCTATCCCTCTTGCCGTAGCTGGACTTTTCTTGACTATGATTGTTCGTACAATCTCAGTTGCCTTAGTTCACTCAGCTGATGCTGCTGCTAAAGACGGAAACATTGCAGCTGTTGAGCGTGCTCACTTTGTCGCACTTCTTCTTCAAGGTCTTCGTATCGCGATCCCTGCAGCCTTCCTTATCGCTATCCCAGCTTCTGCTGTTAAAGACGCTCTTGGTCTAATGCCAGAATGGTTGAATGGTGGTATGGCTGTCGGTGGTGCTATGGTCGTTGCCGTTGGTTATGCTATGGTTATCAACATGATGGCAACTCGTGAAGTATGGCCATTCTTCGCTATCGGTTTTGCACTTGCTGCGATTTCTCAATTGACTTTGATTGCCCTTGGTGTCATCGGTGTTGCCCTTGCCTTCATCTACCTTAACCTTACAAAACAAGGTGGAAACGGTGGCGGCGGAGCTGCGACTTCTAACGACCCAATCGGTGATATCCTAGAAGACTACTAGAAAGGGGAACAATCATGGCTGAAAAAATTCAATTATCAAAATCAGATCGTCAAAAAGTTTGGTGGCGTTCACAATTCCTTCAAGGTTCTTGGAACTATGAGCGTATGCAAAACTTGGGTTGGGCTTACTCTTTAATCCCAGCTATCAAAAAATTGTACACTAAAAAAGAAGACCAAGCAGCTGCTCTTGAGCGTCACCTTGAGTTCTTCAACACTCACCCATACGTAGCTGCTCCAATCATGGGGGTTACTCTTGCCCTTGAAGAAGAGCGCGCTAACGGTGTTGAAATCGACGACGCGGCTATTCAAGGGGTTAAGATCGGTATGATGGGACCTCTTGCTGGTATCGGTGACCCAGTATTCTGGTTTACAGTTCGTCCTATCCTTGGAGCCCTTGGTGCATCACTTGCTGCATCTGGTAACATTGTTGGTCCCCTTCTCTTCTTCTTCGGATGGAATGCTATCCGTATGGCCTTCCTATGGTACACTCAAGAGTTCGGTTACAAAGCTGGATCTGAAATCACTAAAGACATGTCTGGTGGTATCTTGAAAGACATCACCAAAGGAGCATCTATCCTTGGTATGTTCATCCTTGCCGTTCTTGTACAACGTTGGGTATCTATCAACTTTACTGTGAACCTTCCAGGTAAACAATTGGCTGAAGGAGCTTACATCAACTTCCCAGAAGGTGCTGTAACAGGTGGAGAATTGAAGGGAATTCTTGGTCAGGCCCTTAGTGGTTTGAGCTTGGATAGCGTTCAACCACAAACTCTTCAAGGTCAGTTGAACTCATTGATTCCAGGATTGATGGGACTTCTCCTTACTTTCCTTTGCATGTGGTTGCTTAAGAAAAAAGTATCACCAATCGCAATCATCCTTGCTCTCTTTGCAGTAGGTATTGCAGCTCGTTTCTTCGGTATCATGTAAACCATCGAGAATATAAATAAAAAAGAATCAGGATTAAATCCTGATTCTTTTTGTGTATCAACTTTTTCTTCTAGTCAGATAATGCAAGCCTCCAATCACCACTGCTAGGATGGCTACATAGACGACTTGGGTGGTTGCTAAAGGCACATACGCTCCTTGCAGGATAAAGGTATTGACAAGCACTCCAACAAGGGCTGCAAGGCTCAAAATTATGAGCAAGACTAGTTTGTATCGATTAAATGGCAGGCTGACCTTGGCAACTAGACACAGACCATTGATCAGGGCAAGGAGGAAGCAAATAAATTTGACCTGACCAGGGACAGTGTTAAAGAAGTTCGTCAAGAGTACACTAGCGACTAGAATGCCACCACCAATCGCAGCATTGGTCAAAATATCTCGCATAAAATTTGTGCTGACCTTTTCTTTATTGGACTCAAAAGTTAGGAAGAAGGATGGAATCCCAATCGTAATAGCTGAAATAATCGTAAACTGAATGGGGATAAAGGCGAATTCCAAACCAAATACCACACTCAAAATCGCAAAAACGATGGAGAAGAAGGTCTTTGTTAGAAAGAGAGAGGCTACCTTTTGAATGTTATTGATGACCCGGCGACCTTCCATCAAGATATCATAAAATACCGCAAAATCATCGGTCAAAAAAACAATATTGGATACACTTTTGGCTGCACTCGTAGCCCCCTTCATAGCAAAGCTGATATCTGCTTTCTTGAGAGCCAGAACATCATTGACCCCGTCACCGCTCATTGCAACTGTTTTACCAGCATTTTGCAAAATAGATACCATCTTTTGCTTCTGTTCAGGTGTCACACGACCAAATATTTCGTGTTCCAAGACCACTCTTTCAAAGTCATCATCGCTCACCTTGGTCATATCAATCGCACGGGCTTCTTCCTTAAAACCTGCCTTACGAGCCACCCCATATACAGCCACATGATTATCACCACTGATAATCTTCACTTCAACACCTTGAGATTCAAAATAGTCAAAGGTTTCCTTGGTATTTTCCTTGATCTCATCTGACAAAACGACATGTCCTAATAGTTCCATTTCGGATGGGCTTGTAATCTGGTCCTTGCTATGAGCAAGCGATAAGATTCGAAAACCTTGCTGTTTTAGATGCTCATAGTAGGCATCCATTGGCTGGGTAAAGCCTAGAAACTCATAAGCACCGAAAAAGTAAGTCCCACCCTCTTTTACTTGAACAAAGGAATACTTGTTTTTGCTTGAAAATGCACCGACTTCTTGAACTTCCCACTTTTTCTTACAAGTTAAGTAAGTCTTCAGAGCTCGGGAAGTTGCATTTTCATCGTCAAAATAGGCTAGATAAGAAGACAGTTTCTCTGCTACATTAACATCCATTTCTTGGACCTTCATATTACCAGTCGTGATGGTTCCTGTCTTATCAAAACAAAGAACATCTACTCGCGCCAAAGTTTCCACACAGTATAGTTCCTGCACTAGAACCTTCTTTTTGGCCAGCTTCATAGCCGCTACTGCTAGGGAAACGCTAACCAGTAGAATCAATCCCTCTGGAATCATGCCGACCAAGGCACCAGAACTTCCCAAGACAATTTCAATATAAGTCCGCCCTAGACTAAAACCTCTGACATAGAGCAGAATGGCAACTGGCACCAGCAGGATAGAGACGATTTTTAAAATCTTATCCATATAATCGCGCAGTTGAGAAGGGTATTTTTTAAATTCCTTGCTGGATTTTGCGAGTTTGTTAATATAGCTATCCTGCCCCACAGCCGTTGCCGTAACCAGACAAGTACCGCTGACGACATTGCTTCCGCTCATCAGCTGGTCACCAATCGTTTTAAAGACCGAATCACTCTCACCGGTCAGCAAGGACTCATCCACTTCAATATTTCCTTCAAGGACTTCTGCATCGACAGGCACCTGATCACCCAGATTGAGATGCAGATACTCCCCTAGAACGATGTCCTCTGGATCAATCTCAATCGTTTGACCATCTCGATTGACTTTGTACTTACTTTTACCAAGCAAACTTAGTTTTTCTAAAGCATTTTTTGAACGCACTTCTTGGAAAATCCCAATGGCTGTATTGATAGCAATCACACCTAAAAAGAGCATATTTTCAAATCGCAAGGTTGTGGCTACCAGAACTGCCAGAACCAAGTTCATGGCATTAAAGAAGGTAAAGATATTTGAAACGACAATTTCCTTGGTTGTTTTATAGGGTTTAATGTCGCTGATATTTCGTTGACGATCCTTGATGTCTTGACTGCTTAAATACTTCATTTCTACTCCGATATCCTTTTGTACTACTATAGTAACACATATCTTTTTCTCTGTCACTTAAAGACTCAAAATAAGAAAAAGTCCCTTGGCAAGCATTATCTATCACTACTTTAAGAAGCACTTAAAAACAAAAGAGGCTAGGATTCCCCTAACCTTTTTTCTTTATGCTTTATTCTGCCAAGGCACCCATTGGATCCCATGGTGCGAGTACGATTGGTTCTGCTTCATAAGCAGCTCGTTCTTCTGCTGTCAGCAATTCTTTGCGGACAACAATTTGATAGGTGTATTCGTCCATCCAAGCGTCTGAGGCAACAAAGTAACCATCTGCACCGACCTTGTCTCCCCATGAGTTTTCAACTTTCCACTTGGTTGACTTGCCATTTTCGTCCAAGTCCACACCTGTCAAGACCATGGCGTGGGTCATCAAACTTTCACTGTAGTCCAAACGTCCAGCCTTGTCTTGAGTGAGTTGAATATCCATACTTGATTCAAAGTCATAAACATCTGTCGCAAGGATTCCAGCTTTGCGGTTGCTAAGCTGGCCGACATCTGAACCAAACCAAACAGTCTCACCTGTTTGCATTTGGGCAATCGCCAATTCTTTCAAGCGCTCCATTGGAACGTTGATGTAGCGAACTGCACGGCTACCAACCACATTCCCCAACATCTCAACTGTGTAAGATTTGCCGTAAGGCTTGTCAGCAGTTGGAGCATTGATAACAGAAACGTAGTCTTCTAGAGGAAGATTGACATATTTCTTGTAAAACTCTTGTGGCGTGATACCCTTTTCGCTTTGGTAGTTATCATCCTTATCGCGATAAGCAAAGTCAAATTTACGTGGTGGAAGACCTAGTGACATAGCAAGGAAGTTAAAGATTTCTTGCAAGAGGTCTTCTTTCTTAGCTTGAACAGTCGCTTGGTCTGCACCAGAAGCAAGCAAATCACGCAAGATTTGGGCATCTTGACGAAGCAATTTGTTAAGGATGGCATTGAGCTCACGGCTGCTGCTAGAAGAAACTGACTCAGGGTAAACAGACTTAGGAACGACACCGTATTTCTCAAATAGGGCAACAACCATATCCCATTGACCACCATCTTGTTGTGGAGTTTGGAGTAGGAAGCTAACCTTGCGGCTCGTCAATTCTTGGTCTGCAGTCGCAATCACTTGCTCCAAGAACCAGTTTGATTTCTCGTACTTGTCCCAGAAGAATGTGTGGGCTTGTGACAACTCAAAGTTTTCCAGTTTGTATTGAGAAATGAGTTTGTGGCGGAAAGTATTGAGGGCCGCAAACATCCAGCAACGACCAGAGGCTTTCTGGTTAGTAACCTTGTCCTTGGTCAAATCCAATGAGAAAACAGGTGTATTGTCTACATGGCTTTGGCGACGTTCCAGAGCTGCAAAAATTCCGTTGTGACTGGCAGCATTTTCAATCGCTTGGTATTTGACATTTGCTTCATAGTTGGCAAATAGTTTATCTGTAAATGATTCTTGAATCGCGTTCATAGATTCCTCCTTTTATTCTACTGTCTATTATAACTCTTTTCACAAATGAAGCAACCGAAAAACTTAAAAAGGTAAGGACATTCTCCTCACCTTTTCTAACATAATCCAAACTAAGCAATACTAGCAAGGAGCTCCTCTAACTCCTCCTTGGTCAAGCGACGCCATTCTCCTCGTTCTAAGTTCTCATCCAAGGCTAAAGTTCCCATCGTCAAACGTTGCAGGTCCACCACTTCCTTGCCACAGTAGGCCACCATACGCTTGACTTGATGGAACTTCCCTTCAGCAATGGTCACGCGAACCAGACTTTGATTCTTTACTGAATCTAACGACACAAGCTCCAATTTAGCTGATTGGCAGGTAAAGTCCTTGAGCGGAATACCCTTGGCAAATGCATCCACATCTTCTTGGGTCATAATACCTTTGACTTGAGCCAAATAGGTCTTATCCACATGACGTTTTGGTGAAAGAAGAGCATGGGCAAGCTGGCCGTCATTGGTCAAAAGCAGGAGGCCATGCGTGTCAATATCCAAGCGCCCTACTGGAAAAACTTCCTTGGTCCGAGCAATATCATCCAACAAGTCCAACACTGTTCTGTGTTTAGAATCCTCAGTCGCTGAAATGACTCCTTGGGGCTTGTTCATCATGTAGTAGACAAACTCTTCATACTCCAGCACTTGGCCATCAAAGCGAATCTCATCTCTTTCCTCATCAATCTGCAGTTTTGCTAACTTTTCTTTTTTACCATTTACTGTCACGCGTCCAGCCTTGAGCAAGTTTTTGACTTCTGTCCGACTCCCCACAGCACAGGCAACTAAAAATTTATCTAATCTCATAGAACCATTATATCATACTCAAAAGGAGGCTGGTACAATGACCAACCTCCTTTTCTTTTCATACTCTTCAAAAATCTCTTCAAACCGCGTCAACGTCGCCTTGCCGTATAGATGTTACTGACTTCGTCAGTTCTATCTACAACCGCAAAGCAGTGCTTTGAGCAGCCTGCGGCTAGTTTCCTAGTTTGCTCTTTGATTTTCATTGAGTATCAGATTTAAGAAATTAACTTCCTCGTCTCCAGAAAATAGCTAAGACAACCATAGCACCTAAAACAGCTGGAACAATAGCTATCCCTGCTAGGTTTGGACCCCAAGTCCCAAAGAGCAGGTGCCCCAAAGAAGCACCAATCCAACCGAGAAACATTTTTCCAAAGCATCCCATGCTTTCTCCGCGATTGGTTAAAGCACCTGCCAAGAGTCCCACTAGGAGACCAACAAACATACTTCCAAGCATAGCTTCTCCTTAAATTGCCCAGTCTCCATTACGGAAGAGGGGTACGCGTGTTCCATCCTCACGGATACCATCGATATCCATTTGATTAGAGCCAATCATAAAGTCCACGTGAACATCTGAACGGTTAAGTCCAGCAGCTTCAAGCTCTTCTTCGCTCATCTCTGCACCACCAACAACGCTAGTCGCATAGGCTGCACCGATAGCCAAGTGGTTTGAAGCATTCTCATCAAAAAGGGTGTTAAAGAAGGTAATGCCTGACTGAGAAATTGGGCTCGGATCTGGTACCAAGGCACATTCCCCCAAGGCACGCGCACCCGCATTTTCAAAGACAAGGTCCTTCATGACCTGATCACCCTTTTCAGCAGTAATGTCAACGATTTGTCCATCCTTAAAGGTCACCTTAATACCTTCGATGATATTGCCATTGTAGCTAAGTGGTTTTGTAGAGGTTACATAGCCCTCTGCACGACGGAAGTCAGGAGCCGTAAAGACTTCTTCTGTCGGCATATTTGGCAAGAATCCTTCTCCCTGTGCATTGATAGCACCAGCTGATTCCCAAACGTGGTTCTTAGGTAAACCAAGTGTCAAATCTGTCCCTGGCGCTGTGTAGTGAAGGGCTGAAAATTGCTCTTTATTAAGCATTTCTGCCTTACTCTTAAGAATGGCTGCATGTTCTTCCCAAGCCTTAACGGGATCTTCTTCATAGACACGGCAAGTTTTGAAGATCTGATCCCAAAGGAGGTCCACTGCTTCTTCATCGCTCGCAGCATTTGGAAAGACCTTCTTGGCCCACTCAAGCCCTGCTGCAGCTGCTACAGTCCAGCTAACCTTGTTGGATTGCGTTGCGATACGCATCGGCTTCATCGCAAGTCCCATAGCTTTTGCAGAAGCTGAAAGCTTATCAGCATCCACTCCGTTCAAGGCACCTGGGTCAGAAGAACGAACACCGAGACGGCTAGCCTTATTCTCCAAGAGATAGTTCATCTCAGCAATCTTGTATTCTGGTACATTGTCCAAACGCTCCATCGGCGCGTGGAGGAATTTCTCGCGGTTGATAAAGTCATCCGCCCATTGAACAATGACTTCGTGCGCACCAAGTGCATAGGCTTCTTTGACGATCAAGTGAGCTAACTCGCGTTGCTCCACATCGATAGAAAGGGCCAAAGTGTGACCAGGTTGCACGTTAATTCCGTTCGCAACCAACAATTTCGCATATTTTTCTAGATTTTCTTTAAAATTTGGTAAAACCATTCTATTCTTCCTTTTCTTTTGTTATTTTTCCTTCAAAGCAGAAAATAATCCTGCTAAAGCAATGGCACCTGACAAGAGCGCTGTCGATAGAATAATTGTTTCATCTGCCAGCTCTAGCTGATAGTCAAAAATCTTTTCAGCAGGTTTATCTTCCGCAAAAATTCTAAGCTTCATAAAGATGTTCTCCATTCTAATTCTTAAAACAAATCATCAAACAAGCTCAACTGATTGTCCTCTGGCATATTACCAAGAATCCCCATTTCATCCATCTTTTCAACCAAGGTTGATGAAAGTCCACCACGCTTGCGCAGTTCTGTCTTAGAGAGGAACTCACCCTCTTCACGCGCACGCACCAACTGCTTAGCAACGTTCTCTCCCAGACCATCCATTGCTACAAATGGTGGGATGAGGGTATCTCCATCAATGATGAATTCAGTCGCATCACTACGATAGAGATCTAACTTGCCAAACTTAAAGCCACGTTCCCACATTTCATTGACAATCTCAAGAGTCGTGTAGAGATCTATTTCCACATTAGAGGCTTCATTATTCTTCCGTTTTTCAGCGATTTCTGCCATTCTGCGCTTGATGACATCCAAACCCGCTCCCATGGTCTTGATATCAAAGGCCTTGGCACGGATTGAGAAGTAAGCACAGTAATAATAAATGGGATGGTGAACCTTGAAGTAGGCTACGCGAAGGGCCATCATAACGTAGGCTGCCGCATGGGCTTTAGGGAACATATACTTGATTCTCCCACATGATTCGATATACCACTCTGGCACCTTATTGGCTTTCATAGCTTCAATATAGCCATTTCGTTCCTCTTCGGAAATCTTCAACCACAAGCCCTTACGTACCCGTTCCATGATGGTAAAGGCCATCTTAGGCTCAAGACCCGCATGCATGAGGTAAACCATGATGTCATCCCGACAACCGATAACGGTTGATAGGTCAGCAATTCCTTGCTTGATCAAATCCTGAGCATTCCCCAACCAGACATCGGTACCATGGGACAGACCTGAGAGCTGAAGCAACTCCGCAAAGGTCGTCGGATGCGTCTCATCTACCATCCCACGAACAAAGTTGGTTCCAAATTCTGGAATCCCCAGCATACCCGTCGGCGTTCCGATTTGCTCCGGCGTCACCCCAAGCACATCCGTACCAGAAAAGAGGGCCATGACACCTTCATCATCCATAGGAATTTCATTAGGGTCAATCCCAGACAAGTCCTGCAGTTTCCGAATCATGGTCGGATCATCATGTCCCAGTACATCGAGTTTGAGGACATTCTCATCGATATCATGGAAGTTAAAGTGAGTCGTCTGCCATTCAGCCGTCACGTCATCCGCTGGATACTGGACAGGCGTAAAATCGTAGACATCCATGTAGTTCGGAATAACAACGATTCCTCCCGGGTGTTGTCCTGTTGTCCGCTTGACACCAGCCGCACCCTGAGCGAGGCGTTCCACCTCTGCATCACGATAAAACTTCCCATAGTCACGCTCGTAACCCTTGACAAAGCCATAGGCCGTCTTAGCAGCAACTGTACCAACCGTTCCCGCACGGAAGGCATATTCCTCACCAAAGATATCACGTACATCCAAGTGGGCGCTAGGCTGATCTTCTCCCGAGAAGTTCAAGTCAATATCGGGAACCTTGTCTCCATCAAAACCAAGGAAGGTCTCGAAAGGAATATCCTGTCCATTTTTGTTAAGTTTATGACCACAGTTTGGACAATCCTTATTGGGCATATCAAACCCTGAACCGTAAGAACCATCCGTGATAAACTCGCTGTACTGACACTGACCACAGACATAGTGAGGAGAGAGTGGATTAACCTCCGTAATCCCAATCATGGTCGCAACAAAACTGGACCCAACAGACCCACGAGAACCAACCAAGTAGCCCCGTTCATTGGAACGTTGCACCAGCATCTGCGATGCCAGATAAATCACGGCAAATCCATTCCCCAGAATGGAAGTTAATTCTTTTTCAATCCGCAAATCAACGATATCTGGCAGCGGATTTCCATAAATCTCAAAAGCTTTCTTATAGGTCAACTCAGCGACCGTTTCTTCCGCCTTGTCAATGAAAGGTGTGTACAAGTCACCCTTAACAACCTCAACAGGTTCAAAGATATCTGCCAAGGCATTGGTATTTTCAATAACTAGCTTGTGTGCTAGCTCCTCTCCTAAGAAAGCAAATTCATCCAACATTTCATTGGTCGTTCGAAAATGAGCTTTCGGAAGAGGAGCTGGTTGGGCATGTTCTCCATGACCGATGGTTCGGTTAATCATAGCCCCCTGGCCCAAACTACGGACGATAATTTCACGGTAAATCTCTTCTTCCGGTTCGATATAATGGACATTTCCCGTAGCCAGAACAGGCTTTCCAAGACGGTCCCCAACCTCTATCAAACTCTTGATAATAGTCTGGAGCTCCTCCATATCCTTGACCTGCTCCTTAGCAATCAAGGGAGCATAGATAGCCGGTGGCATGACCTCGATAAAGTCATAATACTTGGCCACCTCAACCGCCGCATCCACACCTTGGGAAACAACTGCGTCAAAAACTTCGCCTTCCGAGCAAGCCGACCCCAAAATCAAGCCCTCCCGATGGGCGTCTAGAACCGTTCTCGGAATCCGTGGCACCCCTTCAAAATACTTGGTGTTAGACAAAGAAACCAGCTTAAAAATATTTTTTAAACCAACTTGATTCTTGACATAAATGGTCGCATGTTTAATCCGAGCTTTTTTATAAGAATCTGGACTGATTAGATCAATATTGAGTCTAGCCAGATCGGTCACACCATGTTTTTCTGCTACCTCTTTGATAAAGATGAAAAGCAGACGACCAGTAGCTTCCGCATCGTAATTAGCCATGTGGTGGTGTTCAAGTGCTACACCAAAACGCTTGGTCAAAGGCCCCAAACCATGACGTTTATACTCAGGATAGAGGTTTCTAGCAAACTCCAGCGTATCGATAACTGGCTGGCTAATCTTAGGCAGACCATGACGCTCATAGTTAGCATTCATAAAGCCAACGTCAAAGGTCGCATTGTGAGCAACTAAGACTGTATCCTTGCAAAATTCTTGGAATTCTTGCAAAACTTGTTCCAGTGGTTTGGCATTTTTGACATGATCGTCTGTAATACCTGTCAACTCAGTAGTAAAGGCTGACAAGGGATGCCCAGGATTGATAAATTCATCAAATTCGGCAATAACATTTCCCTTATACATCTTAGAGGCCGCAACCTGAATCAAATCATTATAGATGGCTGAAAGCCCCGTCGTTTCCACGTCAAAAACCACATAGGTCGCTTCTGACAAGTCCATCTCCACTTCGTTATAGACGATTGGAACACGGTCCTCCACAATATTGGCTTCCATTCCATAGATTAGCTGAATTCCAGCTTTCTTGGCTGCCTTATAGCCATGTGGGAAGGACTGAACATTCCCATGGTCTGTGATGGCAACCGCCTTGTGTCCCCACTTAGCAGCTGTCGCAACGATTTCTTCAACCTCTGGTAAAGCATCCATGGTAGACATATTGGTATGAGCATGAAACTCAACCCGACGCTCACCTTCTGGCATCAAATCCTTCCGCTCATAGTGAACAACTTCCTGCACATCCTGGACGTTCATGGTCAAATCTCGTGTGAAATTATTCATCTCCACATTTCCACGAACTCGGAGCCAAGAATTCTTCTTAATGATGTCAAACTTCTGAGCTTCTTCTTCATTCTTAACCCATTTTTGCATTGAAAAACTTGAAGTGTAGTCTGTCATTTTAAAGTTGATCAAAACGCGACCAGTTCTGGTCACCTTATGCTCCACATCAAAAACGACCCCTTCAAAGACTAGGCGATTTTCCTCAGTCGTCACGTCGATCATCTGGGTAACTTCAGCCTTATCTAGTTTAGGCTTGGCCGCAGCCTTTTTAGCCTGAAAATCAAAGGCTGGCTTCTCTTCTACTGGAGGAGGAGCCATTTGTTCCAGTTGCTCCATAGCTCGTAAAGCTTCTTCGTTGGCAGCCTGGACGATTTGTTCATTCTCCACATGAAAGGCTTCTTCCTGTTCTTGTGTAAGTGCATCGTTCTTTTCTATCTGGCAAACAAAGACCGGGAAACCAAATTTTTCCAGTTGCTTTGCCAAATTAGGAAGATGATTCTTCTTAAAGTGCTCCTTATCAATCGCCTCTGAACCTTCAATAATGAGTTGATTTCCCTCCGCACGAACGTTTAAATTCTGGTAAAGAGATTTAAACCCCTGACTTGCACATGGACCTTCAGAAAAAGCCTCTCTATAGTAGGCCTGCAAGAGTTCATTAGAGAATTCTTGAGAAAGAGCCTTGATTTCGAAAACAGCTCGGTTTCCTGTCTTAGAAAATTCTTCAGCAAGTCCTTTCTTTAACTCTAAAAAGATTTCAATCGGTAAAATATTAGAAAATACAAAATGAAATTCCCAAATCTTACTAATTTTATGAACCACAACACGCTCAATTCTGGCATTAACAAGAGCAGGATCCCGTCTCAATTGATCAGATATTCCCAGTTGATTCATTAAAATTTCAAACTTACTTGACATTCATTTTCCTCACATTATTCTCTTACTATTTTACCATAATTAAAGAAAATATATGACTAGTACCATTCCTTAAGCACTGCTAGTTTACACAAATTTGTTCCGTAAACAAAAAAGAAGACTCTCAGAATCTCCTTAGTAAATAAAAAAAGATACCTTTAAGTATCCTCGTAATCAATCGGGAAGACAGGATTCGAACCTGCGACACCTTGGTCCCAAACCAAGTACTCTACCAAGCTGAGCTACTTCCCGC